>NZ_JBXUOV010000045.1:0-37888 GCF_057196585.1 Micromonospora sp. ATLC20 | reverse complement strand
GGCACGGCTGGTTAGCTACGTTCGGAAGGGATAACCGCTGAAAGCATCTAAGCGGGAAGCTCGCTTCAAGATGAGGTATCCCACCCACATTGTGGGGTAAGGCCCCCAGCTAGACGACTGGGTTGATAGGCCGGAAATGTAAGCCCGGTAACGGGTTCAGTTGACCGGTACTAATAGGCCGAGGACTTGACTACTAAGCTGCTACGCGTCCACTGTGCAACTCTGAACAAACCACCACCCATGTTGTTGGGTTGGTTGACATGTTCATAGAGTTACGGCGGTCATGGCGGAGGGGAAACGCCCGGTCACATTCCGAACCCGGAAGCTAAGCCCTCCAGCGCCGATGGTACTGCACTCGGGAGGGTGTGGGAGAGTAGGACACCGCCGGACAATCTTTCAAATTCAGGGCCACCCCCACCGGGGTGGCCCTGAATTGCGTTCTCCCCCGGAATCACCACGCCGGGCCGCCTCCGTCTCGTACCGTCGAGCCGGGACGTCGACGCACGTCCGCCCGCCGGCTCGGTGGCGCGAAACGTGACGTGCCGTACGCCGGGACCGTGATCGGGTCCGACCGCACGGGGTACAGGAGTGGGCATGGAGATCGGAATCATCGGGTCGGGGCACATCGGGGGCACCCTCACCCGTCGTCTGCGTTCACTCGGCCACGACGTCGCGGTGGCCAACTCCCGCGGGCCACAGAGCCTGTCCGACCTGGCCGCCGAGACCGGCGCCCGGGCGGTGTCGGTGGAGGAGGCCGTGCAGGGCGCCGAGCTGGTGGTCATCGCGATCCCGCTGAAGGCGGTGCCGCAGCTCCCCGCGGCGCTGTTCGACGGCAAGCTCGTGGTCGACGCCAACAACTACTACCCCCAGCGGGACGGCGACATCGCCGAGCTGCTCGACCGCAGCCTCAGCTCCAGCCGCTGGACCGCCGACCACCTCAAGGGCGCCCGCGTGGTGAAGGTCTTCAACAACATCCAGGCCGCGCACCTGATGGACGAGGGCAAGCCGGCGGGTACGGCGGGCCGGATCGCGCTGCCGGTGGCCGGCGACGACGCGGACGCCAAGCGGATCGTGATGGGCCTCGTGGACGAGCTGGGCTTCGACCCGGTCGACGCGGGCACGCTGGACGAGAGCTGGCGGCAGCAGCCGGACACGCCCGTCTACGGCACCGACCGGGACGCCGACGGCGTACGCGAAGGGCTGGCCGCGGCGCGGCCGTGACAAGCATGGAAGAGGCCCCGCCGGATGCGTCCGGCGGGGCCTTTCGGCGTTCGGTGGATCAGTCGTCGCCGCCGCCCGGCTTCGGGGCGCAGATGAAGCGTGGCTCGGCGTCGTAGCGCCAGCTGAACTTCTCCCGCTTGAACACCTTGCCGTCCTTCTTGATGACCCGGTACGCGTCCTGGGCGAACCCGACGCTGCCGGTCGCGGCGATGCAGCTGGGCCCCGGCGTCAGGTAGACCGTCTTCGGCTGGGTGATGTTGCGGCGCGGGCCGTACTCGGTCTTCACGCTGTCGTAGATCTTGGTGCTCCAGATCGAGACGGTGATCGAGCTGGACGTGTACGACGTGTCGATCAGGACGCCGTAGGGCGTGTTGTTGCGGAACTTGAAGTCGAGCTGCGGCCAGTAGATGGTCGACTCGATCACCGCCGGGTAGCGGCTGAAGTAGAACGAGTGCGGCTTGTGCTCGACGTCCTCCAGCCCGGCGTAGTAGGTGGCGTTGAACAGCGTGGTGGTGAACTGGGAGACGCCACCGCCGACGCCCGGCACCA
Organism: Micromonospora sp. ATLC20; assembly: GCF_057196585.1. Classification (NCBI taxonomy): domain Bacteria; kingdom Bacillati; phylum Actinomycetota; class Actinomycetes; order Micromonosporales; family Micromonosporaceae; genus Micromonospora; species Micromonospora sp. ATLC20. Next base: position 36,118 of record NZ_JBXUOV010000045.1, on the reverse strand, counting down.
GCTTGCCGCCGACGATCGTCGGCGCGTCCTTGTAGCCCTGGTCGTAGCCGCGTTCGCCGGTGTGCCCGTTCAGGGAGAACGTCTCACCCGGTTTCACCAGCGCGCCGTCCACGTCCTTCGCGGCGCGGACGATGTTCTGGCTGCGCGGCGACGAGAGACCGCCGGTGAAGTGGGTGGTGAAGCTCGACACCCGCTCCTTGATGCCGAGCTTCGCCAGCTCCGCCTCGGTCAGCTCGGGGGCGGCCGGCTTCAGCTCGGCGGTCACCGTACGGCCCTCGGTCTTCGGGAGCACCGCGAGCAGCGCCGGGCCGAGCGCGGCGGCGTCGACCTGGCGTCCGGCCTTGCTGGGCAGCACCTTCGGCTTGCCGCCGCTGATGGTCAGCCCGGCGTCCCGCGGCTCGACCTCGAGCTTGGTCAGCTGGTCCCCGAGCGCGGTACGCAGCCGCTTGACGTCGACCTTCGGGGTGAGCGTGCCGGCGTCGTCGGCGGAGAAGCGCAGCGAGCGGGCGATGGCGGCGGGCGGGATGGTGACCGAGCCGCCGTCGGTGGTGAGCGTGACCGGCGCGGCCACCGCGGGCCGGGCCAGCTCGGCGACGAGGCGGTCCACCTCCTCGCGGGTGGTCGCCGGCCACTTCTCGACGAGCGGCACGGTGACCGGCTCGGCGGCCAGCCACCCGGCCTTCACCACTGCGGTGGCGCCGTCGGTGTCGATCGTCAGCGCCGGCTTCGGGTAGACCGGCTTCGGTGTGGTACCGGTCCAGATGATCGCCGGCATGGTCATCTCGCGACCCTGCGTGCCCATCACCTTGCGGAGGGCCGCGCCCAGCTTGGCCTGGTCGACGGTGACCACCGGCTCGACCGCCCGGGAGCCGACGAGCCGGCTCACCGCGTGCGCGTCGGCCTCGGCGGCGGCCGCCACCGTGGCGTCCACGTCGATGGTGAGCCCCACCTCGGACGGGTTCAGCTCGGCCTTGTTCTCACCGACTGTGACAGCGAGCGGGGCGTTGAGCGTGTCGGCCCGGCGTTCCAGCTCGGCGCGGAGCGCCTGGGCCGCCTCCGCCTTGCTCCGCCCGCCCAGCTCGGTGCCGAGCACCGTGGTGCCGCGGGGCACGTCGCCGGCGTACGCGTAGGCGCCCAGGCCGACACCGCCGGCGAGCACGGCCGCGACGATCCCCCCGGCCAGCAGCAGCCGGGCCCGTCGCGAGCGTGTGGGCTTGGCCGCGCCGCCTCCGGGTGGTGTGGCGACCGGCTCCATCTCGACGCCGGGCCAGCTCACCGCCGCCACCTTGATGGTGGGACGGTCGTCGGCAGCCGGCATCTTCTCGCCGTACATCGTCACTGCAACCTCGATCGGAAGTACACGCGGGGACCGCTTCCCCCGCGGGAGACACCTACGGTAACCAACGCTCGGGCCCGCCGGGAGGGTCCGGCCCGGCGGTCGTGTCGGGTGACCGCCGGTGTCGCACCGATCACCCGTTTCGGGGCCGTGCCGCGGTGCGGATCGTGGCACGGTGAGCTGGTGCGGACACAGGATCGGGTGCCGGCGTACGGCGGCGGATGGCTGGACCGGGCGGCGGCGCGGCGCACGGACGCGGACTGGCTGGCCGAGCGGCTGACCGATCCGGCGAGCGTGGTGCTGCCGCTGTGGCGGGACCGCTGCCTGGCCGACGGGGACGGCCCGGTCCGGCTCACCGGGGAGCGCGCGTCGGCCGTCCGGGCCGCCGCGGGCGAGACCGTCTTCCTCGGGCTCGACGGGGACGCCGCCGTGTTCGCCGCGGACCTGTCCGCGCTGGGCGAGCGGGCCGCCGTGGAGGCGGCCGCCGCGACGCGTGCGGTCGACCTGCGGGCGCTGGCCGGCCGGCTCGACCCGGCCGGTGCGGCCGTTCAGGCGTACGCCCGGGGGTTGCTGTCGTGGCACCGGCAGCAGCGGTACTGCGGCGCGTGCGGGGCGGCGGCGGTGGCCGGTGGTGGCGGGCACGTCCGGACCTGCGCGGACGCGGAGTGCGGGCGGCTGCTGTTCCCCCGGATCGAGCCGGCCGTCATCGTGCTCGTCGAGGCGCCCGGCCCGCCGGGGCGCTGCCTGCTGGCCCGGCACGCGGGCGCGGCCGAGGGGGCCTATTCGACGCTCGCCGGGTTCGTCGAGGTCGGTGAGAGCCTGGAGGACGCGGTCCGCCGGGAGCTGGCGGAGGAGGCGGGGGTGACAGTCACCGACGTGACCTACCAGGGGTCGCAGGCGTGGCCGTTCCCGGCCGGTCTGATGGTGGCGTTCCGGGCCGTCGCCACCTCCGAGCACGTCCGCGTCGACGGCGTGGAGCTGCTGGAGGCGCGCTGGTTCAGCCGGGCGGAGCTGCGGGAGCGGATCGCGTCCGGTCGGTCGCTGGGCCGGGTGGACTCGATCGATCACCTGTTGCTGGGTGACTGGCTGTCCGCCGACGCGCCGGCACGGCCATCAGCAGTGTCGTGACCACGGCGGTGGCGAGGGCCGCGGCGACGAGACCGCCGACGGTACGCGGGCGCACGATCACGGCGACGGTCACCAGCGCGGCGGTGCCGAACCACAGTGGCGCCGCCGCCCACCTGACGCCTCCGGCGAGGCGGTCGTTGAGCAGCACGAACGTCACCGCGTAGAGCGCGCCGACGGCGGCGAACAGCGGCGCGTACCGGCCGAGCGCCGTGTAGTCGGGTCCGCCGACGAGCCGGAAGGCCAGCCCGCCGGCGACAGCCGACGCGCCCACCAGGACCAGACCGCACGCACCGGTCACCGCGAGCGCGACGGTGCGGCTGCGGCGGTCCCCGCGGGCCAGGCGCGGCAGCGCCAGAACGGCGGCGACCTGCGGCGCCCAGAGCGCGCCCTTGGTCAGGACCGTCCCCACCGAGTACGCCCCGGAGCCCGAGGGCGGCAGCAGTTGCCGGGCCAGCAGCAGGTCGGCGTAGGAGACGACGAGCATCGCCAGCGTCGCGCCGCATCCGGCGGTCACCTGGGCGACGGTCAGGCGCGGGGCGGCCGAGGAACGCCGGGGCGTACCGGTGAGCCAGGCCAGCACCGGTGGCGCCAGCGCGGCGGTGAGCGCACCGACCCCGAGTGCGCCGGTCAGGCCCGCGCCGAGCAGCAGCCCCACGATCACCCCGCCGTAGCGGGCGGCGGCCAGCAGCGCCATCGCGGTGGCGAGCCGCAGGAAGCGCTGACCGCCCTGCAGTTCGCCGAGCGAACGCGACGAGAGCACCACCGAGGCGGTGGTGACCGCCAGCAGCGCCGGTACCACAGTCGGCAGGTCCAGCGCGGCGACCAGCACCGGCGTCGCCACCAGCAGCGCCCCCGCGCAGAGGGCGGCGGTCAGCACGGTGAGCCGCCGGGTGTCGGACGGGCCGTGCCGGGCGTGGTGCACCGCGACCGCGAGTTGCAGGCCGAGCCCCGGCACACCGGCGATGGCGACCAGGCCGAGGGCGGTGGCGAGCGCGCCGAGGTCGTCCGCGTCGAGCTTCCGGGCGGCGAGCACCGGCACCAGGTAGGCCAGGCCGTTCACCAGGACCCCGGCGAGCGTGACGGCGACGCCCGCCGCACCCAGCCCGGTCCTCCGGCCGCCCGCCGGCTCGGGGCCCGGCCGGCCCTCGCTCACGTGATCTCCGAGACGCGGGATGCCGGACCGCCGTCCGGCCCCGGCGCGGCGTCCGGCCCCGGCCGCCCGTCCGAGTCGCGCTCGGCACGACCGTCCAGATCCGCATCCCGGTCCGGCTCCGGCTCGGCGTCGAGGTCCGGCGCTCGATCAGGACCCGCGCCCGGGTCGATGTGGGCGGCGGGAGCCGCGACGGCCCCGGCTAGGGCGGGGACGGGCGTCGGCTGTCCGGCCGGCTCCGGCACCCGGGGAGCCGGCACGGTCACGGCTGCCGCCGAGGCCGGGCTGATTCGGCGTACCGGCCGTCGGCGGGCGGTCGTGGAGAGCCAGAGCGCACCCAGCGCGGCGACAGTCACGAGTTGCGGCAGCGCGTCGGTGTGCCGGTCGGCCGATTCCAGGTAGATCCATCCGGCGAGCACCACGAGCGCGCCGGGGAGCCACGTCTCGACGGCCCGGGCGATTCTCCTGACCCGCCGGGGGTCACCGGTCCAGGGCATGCGGCGCGGCCCGGGTACGGCGAGCATGAAGCCCGCCGCGACCAGCAGGGCACCGATGAGACCGCTGTGGAGCACGAGCGCGGCGGCGCCGACTGCCAGCAGCGGCAGCGAGCGGGTGAGCCGTCGCCGGGCCGCCGGTGCGACGACGACCGCGCGATCCCCGGCGGGCCGGCGGTCGGGCAGCACCGCGAGCAGGACCACCACCGCCAGCAGGACGCCGCCGAGCAGCAGACCCATCCGGTACGGGGTGTCCGGCGTGAAGCGCAGCACCACGTCCCCGGAGACACCGGCGGGGAGGATCCAGCCCTGCTGCCAGCCGTCCACCACGAGCGGGGTGAGCGTCGTGCCGCCGATGGTCGCCTGCCAGCCGGTGTTTGTGTTCTCCCGGACCGCGAGCACCCGGTCGACGGGGTGCTCGGACACCCGTACCCGCCGCTCGGTGGCCGACCAGGAACCCACCTCGATGTCGCCGGCGGTGGCCGCCGCGGCGGGCGTCGGGGTCCGTGGCGTCAGCGCGACGCGGGTGGCGGTGGCGAGCGTGCTCGCGGTGGTGACGAGGCGGTGCTCGCCGCTGCCCAGGTCGAGCTGCTCGGGCGTGGTCCGGCCGCAGGCGGCGACCGGCATCTCGCGCAGTTCCAGCAGGTCGCGGACGGTACCGGTGAGCGTGGTGGTGATCCGGGACGAGCCGATCTGAAGCGTCGGGCCGGAGCCGCAGGCCAGCTTCAGCGGCGTCTCCGGGCGGGGTGCGACAGTGGTCCCGAGGGGCAGCACCGTCACCTCGCCGACAGCGATGGGCAGCGGCTCGGGCAGACGCAGGCCGTACGGGTCGGTGCTGGTGGCGGACGGCTTGTCGAGGAACTGGATGGTGATCGAGTCGGTCCGCATCGGCGGGTCGAGCGTGAGTACGCCGTCGTTGGTGAGCAGGTTGCTGCGGAACCCGTCGTTGCCGACCACCCGGACGCTGCCGAGGCGGGTGGCGGCGGTCCCCTCCTCGACGGTGAACCGGATCTTGCTGATGACCTGCGGTTCGAGCCAGGTGAGGCGCAGGATCGGCGCCTCGTCGTTCAGCGCCGGTGACCAGCTCGTGGCCGGGTCCCCGTCGAGGACCGCGCCGGGCCGGCCGGCCGGGTCGGGCACCGCCGTCGAGGACGCGGTGACCTGCGGCGCGAGGCGCAACGGCTGGGCGTCGGCGACCAGCTTGTCCAGGGCCCCGTTCAGCTCCGGGCCGGGGGTCGGCCGCGCCCACAGCTTCGCGTCGTACGTCCCGGCGACCGGCAGCGTGAAGGTGCGGTCGATGGTGGAGGCGTCCTCCGAGCCGCGGATCGCGTCGGTGGAGCAGCGCGGGCGGCCGTCGACGGTGAAGCAGGCGGGCGTGGACGGGGCCGCCGACACGACCACGCCGGCGGGCTGGTCGGTGGCCGGGGCGGCGGGCAACTGGAGGGTCCGGCCGGTCTGGACACCGGGGATCTTGATCTCGGTGATGCCGACCGACTTGTCGCCGAACGGGCGCAGGTCGAACGCGGCGTCGACGGAGACCTCGACCTTGCGGGTGGCGTGCACGCCGGGCAGCTCGAAGACCATGTGGTCGCCGAACTGCTCGACGGTGCGACTCTCGTACCCGGCGGTCACGGTGACCGTGGTGGGCAGGGCGTCGGCCTTCAGGTCGAACCACACCTCCACCCGGGTGACCCGGGTCGGGTTCGCCAGGTTCACCTCGATCCACTGCCTGTCGCTTTCCGAGTGCGGCGCCGACCGCCAGGACGTGGCGGTGTTCCCGTCCATCGCCGCGTACGGCTGGTATTCGGGCCGGGCGCCGCCGGCGGCGTCGATCTGGGAGCGGGCGGACGAGGCGCGGATCCCGCTGATGCCCTCGAAGCGCGCGACTGTCGACCACTCCGGCCCCCAGTCGGGCAGGTAGTCGTGCGCGGGCGCGGACACCGCGAAGGTGTCGTCGGCGGTGAGCGTCTGGGAGGAGTTGTCGCGCAGCCGGCCGAACGAGACGTCGCGCCGGCGCAGCCCGTCGGTCAGCACGACCCGCCCGGTGCTCTCGCCGGCCTTCACGTCGCCGGCCAGGACCGTGGGCGCGGCGCCGAGCCGGCCCGAGGCGGCCAGGTCGAGCAGCGACTCGGGACCGCCGACGACTGTGGTCACGTCGTCGCGGTCGTACGCGACCACCGGCTCGACGGGCCGGTCCACCCGGTACACCTCGAGTGCCCGTCCGGGTACGTCCAGGCCCTGATCGCGGAACTCGTCAGGGGTGTCGGAGCCGCCGCGTACCGGGCCGAAGGACACCACGCGGGTCAGGCCGGGCGAGCGTTCCAGCGCCTGCCGGACGACCGCCGGGCGGGCCGTGTCCGAGCGGCCGTGGTCGAGGTCGGCGCGGAACAGGACGTGGCTGATCCCGGAGCGGGCGAGCAGGTCGGCCAGGCCGGTCGAACCGGCGCCGGTGGCGAGCGTCGACTCGATCGCGTCGAGCAGCCGGATCGTGGCGGGCGGGGTGAACGGGATGGCGTTGCGGACCGCCCACCGGCTGTCCAGCAGCGGCTGGGCGATCTCGTCGGTGGTGCTGCCCCAGTCGTACGCGGGGAAGCGCGCGCCGGGGACGACGAGCACGCGTCCGCGTCCGGTGTTCGCGTCCAGCCAGTCGGTGGCCTCGTGCCAGTAGCCCGGCACGTCCTTGACCGCTCCCGGGGTGGCGAGGCCACCGGCGAGCGCCGGCGAGGCGACGCCCGCGACCGCGACCATCGCTGTGCCGGCGGTGAGCCAGGCCCGGGCCGTGGCGCGGCCACGACGCTGCTCGGGCGCGGTCCGGGCGGCGCGTACGGCGAGGCTGACCAGGTGCGCCAGGCCGAGCGCCAGCGGCAGGCGGAGCAGCACGTCGAACTTGTGCACGTTGCGCAGCGGGGCGCCGATGCCGTCGAGGAACTGCTGCTGCGGCCCGGCGAGGATGTTCGGCAGGTCGCCGGTGTGCCCGAGCCCGACGAGCGCGACGCCGGCCAGCAGACCGGTGATGAGGAACCGGCGGTGCGGCATGCCGCGCCGGGACAGGCCGAGCACTCCGAGCGCGGCCACCGCCAGGGTGGCCACCACGAGCAGCGTGTCGTTCGCCAGCCGGGCGCCGGCCGGGATGTTCGCGCCGAACGGGGACGCCAGGTACGCGACCCAGTAGGAGGCGCCGCGCAGCGTCGTCACCGCGTCGGTGACGCTTGTGGTGTTGCGGGCGGTCTCGATGTAGTCCAGGAACGGCGGGCTGTACCGGCCGAGGACCAGCAGCGGGATCAGCCACCACGCGGTGGCAAGGGCGACCGCGCCGCACCAGGCCGCGAGGGCGGTGACGCGGCGGCGCAGCGGCCGGAGCGTGGCGAGCCAGAGCAGGGCGAGCGGCACCACGGCGGCGACGGCGGTGGCGTTGACGCCGCCCGCGCAGGCGACGGCGACCGCCGACCCGGCGACCGCGCGGCGCAGCCGGGCACCCCGGGCGAGTCCCACGAGCGGGATGAGCACCCACGGCGCGACGGCGCTGGGCCAGGACTCCACCGACGACCAGCCGAGCTGGGTCAGGATGCGCGGGGACAGCGCGAACGCGACACCGGCGATCATCCGCCCGGCGGGGCTGCCGATGCCGAGCCGGCCGGCCAGCCGCACCACACCGAGGTACGCGACGCAGAACAGCAGCGCCCACCAGAGCCGCTGGACGATCCACGGCGCGATCCCCAGTTCCGTCCCGAGCAGGAAGAACGGGCCCATCGGCCAGAGATATCCGTACGCCTGGTTCTGGAGCTGGCCGAACGTGCCGGTGGGATCCCACAGGTGCAGCGAGCGCAGCAGCCACCCCGCCGGATTGACGTTCAGGTCGACCTTCGTGTCCGGTACGACCTGCCCGGGTGCCTGCTGGAAGGCGAGTGCGGTGAGCGCGAGGCAGATCGTCAGGTGCCGGAACCGCCGCGCCGTCTGCCGGGCACGGCCGGTCTCCCGGGCGGGGGTGTCCGTCCCCGTCGGCGACGTTGTCGTCCCGTCCGCACGCATTTTCGGCTCCCGTCTCCGCCGGCCGTACGCGCACCTGCAACATGACGCGTGTCGCGCGACGTTATCCGGACCGGACGCGCAGTGGCGACCTGGGGGCGCGGCGAGGCGTTATCAGGAGAACGGCCGTCCCCACGGCGTGTAAGCGTGTGGCAGGCTGCCGACCATGTCAATGCCACAAGCAGCGGCCGAGACGCATCCGGCAGCCGTCGGCGCGGAGGACGACGGACCCGGACCGATCGGTCGCTGGATCGCCGCCGACCGCGTCCGCGCGGTCGCGATCGCCCTCATCATCGTGTCCGTCGCGTCGCGCGCCGGGCTGGCCGCCCGTGGCTGGTTCTCACAGGACGAGTTCGTCATCGCCGCGCAGGTGCTCGACACCCGCCTGGACCCGGACTACCTGCTGGGCACGTTCAACAACCACCTCATGCCGGCCGGGCTGGCGGTCGCGTGGCTGATGGTCCGGGCGGCCGGTTTCGCCGGCTGGCCGTGGATCCTGCTGCTGGCGGCCGGGCAGGCGGCGGTGGGGATCGCCCTCTACCGGCTGCTGCGTGACCTGCTGCGGCCCGGCTGGGGGCTGCTGGTCCCGCTGAGCCTGTTCCTGTTCAGCCCGCTGACGCTCGAGGTGTCGTCGCTGTGGCTGGTCGGGCTGCTCGTGCTGCCGCCGCAGCTCGCCCTGGTCCTCGCGGTGGCGGCCCAGGTCCGGTACGTGCGTACCGGCCGTAGGCGGCATCTCGTCCTGGTGGCGTTCTGGGTGGTGTTCGGCCTGCTCTTCGACACCAAGGCACTGCTGATCGTGCCGCTGCTGTTCCTGCTGACCGCGTTCCTGTTCACCAAGGGCCGCGCGTGGCGCAGCCTGGTGACCACTGTCGTGCGGTTCTGGCCGGCGTGGCTGATGCTCACCGTGCTGTCCGGTGCGTACCTGGCGTACTACCTGACCCGCCCGGCCCGGGGGCTGGACGAGCCCACCTCGGTCGGGCAGGTCTTCTCCTTCCTCGGCGACCTGATCGGCGACACGGTGGTGCCGGGTCTGCTCGGCGGGCCGTGGCGCTGGACGTACGCCGGTGACGGGCCGCCGCTGTCCGACCCGTACGACATCGCGAAGTGGCTGTCGTGGGCGGTGCTCGCGGCGCTGATCGTGGTCACCGTGCGGCGGCGGCCGTCCGCCGGGCGGGCCTGGCTGCTGCTCGCCTGCTACCTCGGTCTGGTGGCCGCGCTGTTCGCGGTGACCCGGCTCGGCGGGCCGCTCGGCCCGCTGGTCGGCGTCGTGCCCCGCTACGTCGCGGACGTGGTGCTGGTGGCCGCGATCTGCGTCGGGGTGGCGCTGCTCGGGATGAAGGACCACGACGAGGACGACGTCTCCGCGTGGCCGCTGCCGACTGTGCTGCGGGAGCCGGGCGCCTTCGCCGTCGGCCTGGTCTCGATGGTGGTGCTGCTGGCCACCATCGGCGTGGGCACGCTGTGGAGCACCGCGCGGTTCGGTGACAACTGGAGCACCAAGCACGGCCGGGACTACCTGGCCACGACGCAGGCCGAGCTGGCCGCCGCGCCGCCGGGCACCGTCTTCTTCGACACGACCGTGCCGGACCGGGTGGTGGCCGGGTACTTCTGGCCGGACAACCTCCAGTCCCACTTCTTCCGTCCGGCCGAGCGCCGGCCGACGTTCGTGACGATGAGTGAGAAGCCGTCGACGTTCGACGAGAACGGCCGGATCCGTCCGGTGGTGGTCGAGGGGCGCAAGGTCGCGCCCGGCACCGTGGAGGGCTGCGGGCACCTGGCCGAGGGCGGCCGGACCGCCCGGATCCCGATGGACGGCTACCTGGTGGAGTGGCCGTACGTGGTGCACTTCGGCTACGTCAGCTCCGGTGACTCGACGGCGGTGTTCAAGCTCGGCGACGCCACCCGCGAGATCACGCTGAAGGAAGGGCTGAACGACGTGTTCTTCATGCTCGAGGGCGCCGGCTCGGCCGTCGAGCTGACCGTGAACACGCCGGGCGTCCGGCTGTGCACCAACCTGATCACCATCGGCCGGGCGGTGCCGAAGCCGTAATGACCGGACGTCCCGCCGAGGCCGGCGGCCCCGCGCTCCGGCGGTGGCGGGAGACGCTGCCGCTGTACCTCGTGGCGGTCGTCGTCACCGCGTTGATCCTGGCGCCGCTGGTGGCGCCGGGCTACGCGCTGCGGTACGACATGGTGTTCGTCCCCCGGCAGCCGTTGAGCTGGGATCTGGTGGCCCCGGCGCAGAGCCTGCCCCGGGCGGTGCCGATGGACGCGCTGGTCTCGCTGGTGACCCAGCTGGTGCCGGGCTGGGTGGTGCAGCGGGTGGCGCTGGCCGGTGCGGTCCTGTTCGCCGCCGTGGGCGCCGGACGGCTGGTGCCGACGCAGCGGCGTGCGGTGCAACTCGTGGCCGCCGTGGCGTACGCGTGGACGCCGTACCTGGCAGAGCGGCTGCTGATCGGGCAGTGGGGGCTGCTGCTGGCGTACGCCGCACTGCCGTGGCTGGTGCGGGCGGCGCTGGACCTGCGGGCGGGCCGCGACGGCGCGCTCGCCCGGGTGGTGCTGCTCGCCGCGCCCGCCGCGATCACCCCGACCGGCGGCCTGATCGCGCTGGCGACGGTGCTGGTGCTGGCGGCGGACCGGGCCCGGCTCCGCCTGTCGGCGGTCGCGGTGGGCGGTGTCGCGCTGCTGAACGCCCCGTGGATCGTGGCGGCCCTGGTCACCGGCGCGGGTGGCACGTCCGACCCGGCGGGTGTGGCGGCGTTCGCGGCGCGCGCCGAGAACTGGGCCGGACCGCTGGTGGCGCTCGCGGGCACCGGCGGCATCTGGAACGTGCAGGCCACCCCGTCCAGCCGGTCCGCCACGCTGGCCCCGCTGGCGACTGTGGTGCTCGTGGTCCTGGCCCTGGTCGGCGCGGGCCTGCTGCGGCGCCGGCTGCCGGCGGGCGCGGCGGTACGGCTGGGTGTGCTGGCCGGCGGCGGGTACCTGCTGGCCGCCCTCGCCGTGCTGCCCGGCGGGAACGCGGCGCTGAGCTGGGCGGTGGCGCACGTGCCGGGCGCGGGACTGCTCCGCGACGGGCAGAAGTTCCTCGCGCCGTACGCCCTCGTGCTGGTGGTGTGCGCGGCGCTGGGCGCCGAGCGGCTGGTGGCTCGGATCGACCGGGAGGTCGGCGGGATCGTGCTGGCCGGGCTGCTGCTCCTGCCGGTGGCCGCGATGCCGGACCTGGCGTTCGGCGGCGCCGGCCGGATCAGCCCGGTGCGCTACCCGGCGGACTGGCGGGCGGTCGCCGAGCGCCTGCCCGACGACCCGGGGGAGGTCCTCGCCCTGCCGCTGACCACCTACCGGGCCTATCCGTGGAACCCGGGGCGGGTGGTGCTCGACCCGGCGCCCCGCTATCTGCCGGGAACCGTGCTCACCGACGACACGCTGGTGGTCGACGACGTCGCGGTGGCCGGGGAGAATCCGCGCCTGCGCGAGGTGCGCCGGGTGCTCGCCGAGGGGCGGCCCGTCTCGGCCACCGGGGTGGGCTGGGTGGTGGTGCAGCACGGTACGCCGAGCACAGTGGACCCGGCCGTTCTGGCCGGTCTCGACCTCCGGTACGAGGGGGAGTCGCTGAGCCTCTACCGGAACCCGGCCGCCTCGGGTTCGCCGCCGCGGACCGGAGCGAGCCGCTGGCTGGTCGTGCTGGCGTGCGGAACTGCCGTTCTGGCGGTCATGGCTGCCGCCTTTTCGACCCTACGCCGGCGAGCTACTGCGTGGTAACGTCCGCTCGCACGTCTCACCATCGGAGGAATGGCATGCGTAGAGCTTTGACCCTTGTCGTGTCCGGCCTGGTGGCGGCGTTGCTCGGGGTCCTGGCCCTCGGCGGGCTCTCGGCCGCCGCGACCGCCACGGCCGAGGAGGCCGCGACCGAGGCGCGCAACGCCACGGAGGCGGCCAAGCGGGCCGGGAAGCAGGACCCGTACGCCCCCGAGGTCTACGGCAACAGGTAGGACGGGTCGCCCCGCCGCTGGACCGGGCGGGGCGAGTCCGCAGTCTCCAGCAGGGTCGCGAAGCGTTCCCCCGCCACCGGCCAGGTGAAGTTCGCCGCGTGCCGCCGGGCCTGGGCGCCCATCTCCTGACGCATCTCGTCGTCGTGCAGCAGCGCGCGCACCTTCGCCAGGTAGTCGTCGATGTCGTCGGCCAGCAGGCCGGTACGCCCGTCGACCACCGCCTCCGCGACGCCGCCCGCCTCCCGGAACGCCACCGTCGGCGTACCCGCCGCGCCGGCCTCCACGATCGTCAGCCCCCAGCCCTCCTTCAGTGACGGCGTCAGGGCGACCCAGGCCGAGGCGAGCAGCGCGGCCTTCTCCTCCTCCGTCACGAAGCCCCGGAAGTCCACCCGGTCGGCGATGTCCAGCTCGTCGGCGACCTCGCGCAGGTGCGACTCCCACCAGCCCTGACCGGCGACCACCAGCCGGAGCTGGGGCAGCTCGTCGGCGAGCGCCGCGACCGCACGCAGCGCCACCTCCACCCGCTTGTGCGGCACCAGCCGGTTCAGCGTCACGAGCAGGGGGAACGGGGCGCGCTCGGCGTCGGTGCGGGGCAGCTCCGGCGTGCCGTTGTAGACCACCGAGACCTGCTCCGGCGGTACGCCGAGGGTGGCGAGTTCGCGCCGGGTCGCGTCGGACACGGTGACGTACCGGCAGCGCCGGTAGACGCGTACCGCAAGCGACGACTCGACCCACCAGCCGAACCGGGCGGCCCACTGCGGCAGGACCACCGGCCACTGCTCGCGGTGCACGTGGTGGATCAGCTTGACCACCGGGCGCCGGGCCCAGAGCGGGGAGAGGAACGGCAGGCCGTTGCAGACGTCGACGAGGATGTCCGGCCGGCCGCCCCGGCGCGCGGCGAGCGGGCCGAGGCCGAACGCCCCGGCCAGGTAGCAGAGCGCGGCCCACAGGTAGACGGTGTGCCGGCCACCGCGCCGGACGAACCGGATGCCCTCGTCGTTCACCTCGTCGGCGGGAGCCTCGCGGTGCGCGGCGCAGAACAGGGTGGCGCGGAACCCGCGCGCCACCAGCTCGGCGGCGATCCGTTCCACGTACACCTCGGAACCGCCGCCCTCGGGGTTGCGAGTGTCTCGCCAGTTGAGGAACAGCACGTGTCCGGGCATGCCGAAGCGACGCTCCACGCGAACCCTACTCTCAAGTAATTTAGCGGTGCGCGTCACATTAAGGGCTGGGGCTTGCGCCCGGCAATGCTCCGAGTGGCGGCGTTGAGCCGCCGGGCGTCGCGGTACGACGATCGGTGTTCGGTTGGTTACCCTCAGGCGGGCGCCGCGACGTCCGGCGTGGTGGCGGCCGGTGTCTCCGGCGCCGGTCCGCGTCCGGTCGGCCGGCGGCGGCGCTGCGTGCCGAGCATCTGGAGCGGGCGCTCGACGCCGTAGTAGCTGGCCGCCGCGTACATCAGCCCGAAGATCATGGTCAGGGCGAAGACGTCGACGAAGTCGCCGGTGAACAGCGGCCGGTCCTCGAGCAGGTAGATCAGCTCGATGACCAGCGGGTGCCACAGGAACAGCCCGTACGACACGTGGCCCATCCACCGCGCCGGCCCGGTGCTGAAGACCTCCTTCGCCCGGGTCGGGCCGCCGAACGCCACCGGGATCGTGATCAGGACGGCGATCAGGAGGTAGAGCGCCAGCTTGGTGCCGAACTCGGTGGCGGTCGGGCTGGTCAGGTCGCGCGGGCCGGCGATCGGCGTCGTCGCGATCGCCATCACCGCGATCGCCGCGCCCCAGCAGGCGAGCGGCGCCGAGGCGAGGTCGTCGAGCACGCGGAAGGCGGCCGGCGCGGTGCCGGTACGCAGGGCCACGTGCGCCGCGGCCAGCGCCATGCCACCGCCGAACCAGGCGCCGTACGAGGGGAACCACATCGTGTGCAGCGCGCCGTCGAGCCAGCCGGCGCCCATCATGGCGACCCACGCGAGCGTCAGCAGCGCCCCGGAGGAGGCGAGCAGCACGGTGCGGACGGGACGCCAGGTCCGGCCCACGGCGAGCACGGCGAGCAGCGGCAGGAGCAGGTAGAAGACGACCTCGGTGGCGAGGCTCCAGGTCTGGCTGAGCCCGTGCCCGAGCTGCCCGGCCTCGTAGATCTGGGTGAGCGTGAGGTGGCGCAGCCAGTCACCTGCCGACACCGGGTGGTTGCCGGGCAGGACGACGAAACAGACCACCACCGCCAGCCAGTACGCGGGCAGGATCCGCAGCGCCCGGCGCCAGAAGTACCGCTTGGTGCGGGGCCGCGGCCGTCCGGTCGCGACGCTGAGCGCCCACGGCCGGAACAGCAGGAAGCCGGACAGCACGAAGAAGATCGCCACGCCCACGTCCAGGCGCGCCAACCAGCCGCCCCACGTGGTGTTCATGGTGACGGCGGTCTGGAAGCCGACGTGGTGACCGACGACCGCCACCGCGCCGATCGCTCGCAGCGCGTCGAGGGCGGGAAGACGGCCCGTTACCGATGGCTCCGGGACTGTTGGCGTGGTGGCTGTGGACATCTGGACATCCAGGGGGTCGCTTTTGCAGGTGACTGGGGAGTAACCTCCCGCCAATGCTAAGGATCGGGTGCCCCGGACGACAGACCGTAGGGCGGCAGGTTACAGGAGGATGAGTGAAGCTTCGCGTGGGCGCCGCGCTCTTCGGGCTAGGTGTCTTGTTGCTGGTCTTCGCGGCCGGGCTGCCGTTCTACGTGGCCCCCGCCGTGACCAAGCTGCCCTATGACCTGGAACCAACGACGTCCGTCGCGGAGGCGAAGGGCGCGAAGTTCCTACAGATCAAGTCCGAAGCCGGCGCGGTGAGCATCGAGGTGCCGCAGGCCGATCTCGTGTCCAGCATCGAGGTCATCCCGCAGCCGGAGGACACCAAGGACCGCTTGCCCAAGGAGCTGAAGGGCGACGCGGTCATCTGGAACGTCTTCCAGACGGTCAAGCGCAGCGACAACCAGGATGTGATCAGCCAGTACAGCACCGAGCTGGCGCTCTACCGGATCTCCGGCGCGGCGGCGCCGTGGGACGAGCAGTGGCTCAACGAGTCCGGCGCGGAGCAGACCCCGGTCGGCAACGTGCGCTACTCCGGCCAGATCTACAAGTTCCCGTTCGGCACCGGCAAGCGTGACTACCAGGTGTTCGACCGCGACCTGAAGAAGACCTTCCCGGCGCGGTTCACCGGCACCGAGAAGATCAAGGGCGTCGAGACGTACCGCTTCGAGCAGCGGATCGAGAACGAGCCGCTGAACACCCCGGCGGACAGCGTCAAGACGCTGCTGGGCAAGTTCGCGCCGACCGCGACCAGCGGTCAGGTCGTCTACAGCAACACCCGTACGCTCTGGGTCGACCCGGTGACCGGCGCCTACATCAAGGTGCGCGAGCAGCAGTACAAGGAGCTGCGTCCGGACACCGGCGCCCCGACCGTGCTGCTGGACGCGGACTTCAACTACAACGACGACACGATCAGCCGCAGCGTCGAGACGGTGAAGGACAACCGTTTCAAGATCGGCATGATCAGTGTCTGGGGCCCGATCATCGCCGGTGTGCTGGGCCTGATCGCCCTGATCGCGGGCGTGTGGCTGGTGACCCGGCCCAAGGGCGACGGCAACGCCCGGCATCGCGCGGACGCGCCGACCTCCGACCCGACGCCCACCCGCGTCGACCAGGAGCCCGTCGGTGGCCCGCTCGACGACGAGATCCCGCCGGCGTCGACGAACTGGCGGTCCGACGATCCGTCGGTGCCGGCCCAGCGCTCGGGCGCCGGTGAGGTGGAACGCCGCTGACCGGTGAGCCGTAAGCACGACGGAGGGGTGGGCCGCATCGCGGTCCACCCCTCCGTCGTGAAGATCTCCCATGCGGGCGAACCTACTTTACATTCGTTACTCGATTGTAACGGCGAGATATCCGGTGACTTTCCGTCGCGCTCACCGTCATCTATGCCCGGTTTGCCGCGACATTTCGCCCTCCAGGCCGCCCTTGGCCTGGGATTTCGTGACGCGTGGTCACGTCCCCGTCTCACCCCGGTGTTACCGCCGGGTAATCGGGGGGTTGTGAGCTGCACCGCATCGGGTGCACGATCAGGCTCGATCGTTACCCGTCGGTAACAGAGGACGGGCCCGGCGCGGGCCGCCGGTTCCGCACCGGCCGCCGCGCACATTCGTTCGAGGAGGAACCCGTGCAGAATCGGCTCGACAACCAGGGTCGTACCCGGTGGCGGCGGTTCGCCGCCATGATCGTGCCCACCACGGCCGCCGCCGGTGCCATCCTGTTCGGCATGTCGACCGGCGCCATCGCCTCCGACATCACCGTGTCCGGGCAGACGTTCAAGATCGGCGCCGACCGCCTGGAGGGTGAGGGCTTCAAGCAGTACGGCGGCATCGTCCGCGAGAAGGGCGAGGACGGCAAGGCCGGCGCGACCCGCCCGGTCGCGATGGCCGAGATCAGCAGCGCCGAGCTGTACAAGCTCTGCCAGTCCGTCCGCGCCGACCTGCCCGGCCTGCCGGTGGTGCTCACCATCAACGCCGGCGAGGGCAAGGAGCCCGCCCGCGCCAAGGACCTCGTGATCGCGATGGACTCGCTCGAGGGCAACGCGACCTTCACCAACATCAAGATCGGACGCGACGCCAGCGACCTCAACCCGACGGCGCAGCGCGGCTCGTTCGGCCAGAACTCCGACCGGGTGACCATCCGTGACCTGAAGCAGGTCTCCCGCTACACCACCTCCTCGACGTTCAACCTGGTCGGGCTGCGGCTCAAGGTCAACGTGGGCGACGACGCCAAGGGCAAGGAGTGCTTCTGAGCTGAGCACGGCCCGCGGTGGCCGACCACCGCGGGCCCGCCCGACCGTCCCCGTCCCCGCTCCGCCAGGAGGAGTACGTGACAACCGTCGACCCGTCCCACGCCCGGCCCGGCACCGCGGCCCGGGCATGGCGGACCTTCCGCCGCTGGCAGCGGAGCCGGCCGTTCTGGGGTGGCCTGTTGATCATCCTGGCCGGGGTGGAGATGCTCGCCTCCACCCGGTTGACCCTCAACGGCCTGAGCTTCAGCAGCGGCGCCACCGGCCTGCTCTCGCTGCTGATCCCGGGCATCCTGGTGACCTGCGGGGTGCTGCTCTGGCTCAGCCCGCCGCAGCGGCTGTTCTACTCGATCGTCGCGGCGATCACCGCCGTCTACTCCCTGATCGGGCTCAACCTCGGCGGCTTCTTCCTCGGCCTGCTGCTCGGCATCGTGGGCAGCGCGCTCGCGTTCGCCTGGGTGCCGACCCCTCCGGCTGGTCCCGCCGGTCCGGCCGCCGACGAACCCGACACCGAGGCGGACGACGAACCCGGCACCGCCGCGGACGCCGAGGCCGACACCGTCGTGGACGCGCAGCCCGTGGACACGCAACCCGCGGACGAGCGGCCGACCGTCGAGGTGCCGGCCGGCGTACGGCCGGCCGTCGAGCAGCCGACTGCCGAGCGGCCGGGCGGGGAGCGGCCGGTCCCTCGGCAGTCGGTGAACGGGCAGGCGGCCGGATCCGACGGCGGGCCGCCGGAGTGGGCGGGCCGTTCGGCGGACCCGCGCGCCTTCGGCATCGTCCTCGTGGTGCTCGGCCTCGCCACCGCCGGCCTCGCCGTGCAGCCGCGCGCGGTGCAGGCCGCCCCGAGCAAGCCCGCCGCCAGTGCCTGCCCGTCGAAGCCCGCCACGCCGACACCCGGCGCGAGCGCGCCCACGGCGACGCCCACCCCGTCGCCGAGCGCGAGCCCGACGCGGGCGGGCAACATCATCACCGACTTCTTCGAGGGGATCGGTGACCTGTTCAAGGGCAGCAGCAAGAAGAGCGAGACGCCCTCGCCCACGCCGACCGCTAGCGGATCGGCGGCTCCGACGAGCAAGCCGACGGCCCGTCCCGGGTCGACCGGGTGCCCGGCGCCGGACAAGCCGGGCAAGGTGGACCCGGCGAAGCCCGGCAAGGTGGAACCGGGCAAGCCGCTGCCGCGTATCGCCGCCGACCCGAGCCTGCCGAAGGTGGGCCAGCAGCCGTCGAAGCTCACCGGCTCCAAGGTCACCATGACCGGGCTCCGGTTCGAGGGGATCACCGACCTCCAGACCGAGCAGGGCGTGCTCAAGGTGCTGAAGTTCAGCATGAAGGAGGCGGTGACCGACGACTTCCTGCTGGTCGCCGACGGTCCCAGCGGTCGCACCCAGCGGTACGCGACCGACCGCCTCACCGTCCGCGACGACGTCGCGTTCTACTGCACCCGGTTCGTCGGCAAGCTCGCCGGCATCAAACTGACGCTGACCCCGGACCTGCCGTTCCCGGACGGCCTGCCGGTCACGCTGCCCATCCCGGTGACGTTCACCGACCCGGTCATCGACCTGGCGTACGTCACCAGCAACACGCTCACCGGCCGGCCGACGCTGCGCCTGACGCTCGGCGCCTGACGCGTGCGGGTGCCGGCGGGACTCACCGCCGGCACCCGGCACCGGCTCACAGCCGGGCCAGCGCCTTGCGCAGCGGGTCCAGCCCCAGTGAGCCCAGGTCGAGCGCCTGGCGGTGGAACTCCTTGAGGTCGAAGTCGGCGCCCTTGCGGGCCTTCGCGTCCTCCCGGGCCTGCAACCAGATCCGCTCGCCCACCTTGTACGACGGGGCCTGCCCGGGCCAGCCCAGGTAGCGGTTCAGCTCGAAGCGCAGGTTCTCGTCCGGCACCCGGCAGTGCGCCCGCATGAACTCCCAGCCCAGTTCCGGCGTCCACCGCTCGCCCGGGTGGAAGCCGAACGGGTTGTCCTTCGGGATCTCCAGCTCCAGGTGCATGCCGATGTCCACGATGACCCGGGCCGCGCGCAGCGCCTGCCCGTCGAGCATGCCCAGCCGGTCACCCGGGTCGTCGAGGTAGCCCAGCTCGTCCATCAGCCGCTCCGAGTAGAGCGCCCAGCCCTCGCCGTGCCCGGAGACCCAGCACAGCAGCCGCTGCCAGCGGTTGAGCAGGTCGGCCCGGACGGCGGTCTGGGCGACCTGGAGGTGGTGACCCGGCACGCCCTCGTGGTAGACGGTGGTCACCTCGCGCCAGGTGGAGAAGTCGGTGATGCCCTGCGGCACCGCCCACCACATCCGTCCCGGCCGGGAGAAGTCCTCGCTCGGGCCGGTGTAGTAGATCGCGCCGTCGCTCGTCGGCGCGAGGCAGCACTCGATCCGGCGTACCTGCTCCGGGATGTCGAAGTGGGTGCCGTTCAGCTCGGTGATCGCCCTGTCGGCGAGCGCCTGCATCCAGTCCCGGAACGCCTCCTTGCCGCGTACCGTCCGCGCCGGGTCGGCGTCGAGCGCGCGTACCGCGTCGTCGATCGACGCGCCAGGCCCGGCGATGCGCGCGGACACCGTCCGCATGTCGGCCTCCAGCCGGGCCAGCTCGGCGAAACCCCAAGCGTACGTCTCGTCCAGATCGACGGTCGCGCCGAGGAAGTACTGCGAGGCCAGCTCGTAGCGCTCCCGCCCGGCGGCCTGCTTCTCCCGGCCCACCGGGGCCAGCTCGGTGCGCAGGAACTGCCCGAACTCGGCGGTGGCGGCGGTCGCGGCGGCGGCGCCCTTGCGCAGCTCCGCGCCGAGCGCGCCGTCGGCGTCGATCCGCTCGACCAGCCCGTGGAAGAAGTTGTCGCCCTCCGGGTCGACCCACACGTCGCACTGCTTGGCGACCTCGACGAGCTGCACCCGCGAGCTGACCCGTCCCGCGGCGGCGGCCTCGCGCAGCGTCCGCTTGTAGCCGTCCAGCGCGGACGCGAAGCGGTTGAGCCGGGCGGCCACGTTCGCCCGGGCCTGTTCGCCGTCGGTCGGCATGAGGTCGAAGACCATCCGGATCTCGTGCAGCCCGCTGGAGATCACGTTGACCTCGCTGCCGGTCTCGCCCGCGTCGTAGCGGGCCAGCTCCAGGCCGAGGCGCTCCTGCATGGCCTCCTGGGCGGTCCGCTCCGCCTCGGTCTCCGGTTCGGTCACGTCGAGTTCGCCGAGCGTGCGGCGGGCCAGGTCGGCGCGGGCCGCGTAACCCTCGGGCGACAGGTCGTCGAGCTGGTCGTCGTAGCCGTTGATGCCGACGTAGGTGGCGCCGGTCGGGCTCAGCGGGGCCCACTCGGCCACGTACCGGTTGGCGAGGTCATCGATTCGTCCCACGAGGCGACCCTACGTGACCCCGCATCCGGAATACCGCGCGACTTCGTCGTACCTCTGCGGCAGAGTGTCATGGGTGACCGTCGAGATCACTCCTGACCGGGCCCCGGTACGCAGCTGGCTGCCCGGGTTCGTCGCACTCGCCGCCATCTGGGGTTCCAGCTTCCTGTTCATCAAGGTCGGCGTGGCCGAGCTGCACCCCGTGCACCTCACCCTCTACCGGGTGGCCACCGGCGCGCTGACGCTGCTCGTGGTGCTCGCGGTGCTGCGCGACCGGCTGCCCCGCGAGCCCCGGGTCTGGGCGCACATGCTCGTGGTGGCCGCGTTCGGCGTGGCGGTGCCGTTCACCCTGTTCGGCTACGGCGAGCAGCGGGTCGAGTCGATGCTCGCCGGTATCTGGAACGCCACCACGCCGCTGATCGTTCTGCCGCTGGCGGTGCTGGTGTTCCGCACCGAGCGGCTGACCGCCCGGCGTGCGGTCGGGCTGGGGCTGGGCTTCGTCGGCGTCCTGGTGGTGCTCGGCGTCTGGGAGGGCGTCGGTGGCGCCCACTTCGTCGGCCAGCTCATGTGCTTCGGCGCGGCGGCCTGCTACGGGCTGGCCATCCCGTACCAGAAGAAGTTCGTCGCGGGCAGCGCGTACTCCGGTCTGTCGCTGTCGGCGGCGCAGCTGCTGGTGGCGACCGCGCAGCTCGCGCTGGTCGCGCCGTTCGTCGGCACGCCCCCGTCACCGATCGGCCTCTCCCCGCGCGTGGCGGCGAGCGTGCTGGCGCTCGGTGCGCTCGGCACCGGGCTCGCCTTCGTCATCAACATGCGCAACATCCGGCTGGCCGGGGCCAGCACGGCGTCCACAGTGACCTACCTGATCCCGGTGTTCGCGGTGCTCGTCGGCGCGGTGGTGCTGGGCGAGCGGATGAACTGGCACCAGCCGGTCGGCGCGTTCGTGGTGCTCGTCGGCGTCGCGGTCGCCCAGGGCCTGTTCGGGCGGCGCCGGCCACGCCCGGACGCGGTGGCGCCCGCCGCCCGCGCGGCCGAACCGGCGACCCGGGGCTGACTCCTCACCCGCGGCCGGCCGTCCACTTCACCAGACGGTCGGCCGTCCAGGTGTTCACCACTCGCTTCGCCGGTACGCCGCAGAGCGCGGCCCGCTCGCAGCCGAACCGCTGCCAGTCGAGCTGGCCTGGTGCGTGCGCGTCGGTGTCGATCGCGAACCGGCACCCGGCCTCCAGCGCGAGGCGGATCAGCCGCTTCGGCGGATCCTGCCGCTCCGGCCGGGAGTTGATCTCGACGGCCACGTCGTGCTCCGCGCAGGCGGCGAAGACGGCGTCCGCGTCGAACTCGCTCTCCTTGCGGGTACGCGCCCGGTGCCCCTTGTCGCCGGGCCCGGTCACCCCGGCGGGCCGGGAGGAGACCATCCGGCCGGTGCAGTGGCCGAGGATGTCCAGGTGCGGGTTCGCGATCGCGGTCAGCATCCGGCGCGTCATCTTCGCCCGGTCGTCGTTCAGGCCGCTGTGCACCGAGCCGACCACCACGTCCAGGCGGGCCAGCAGCTTCTCGTCCTGGTCGAGTGAGCCGTCGGCGAGGATGTCCACCTCGATGCCGGTGAGGATCCGGAAGCCCTTCGGCAGCGCCTCGTTGACGGCGGCGACGTGGTCGAGCTGCTTGCGCAGCCGCTCCGCGGTCAGGCCGCGGGCCACAGTCAGCCGGGGCGAGTGGTCGGTGAGCACGAGGTATTCGTGACCCAGCTCGACCGCGGCCAGCGCCATCTCCTCGATCGGTGAGCCACCGTCGGACCAGTCCGAGTGGGTGTGGCAGTCGCCGCGCAGCGCGTCCCGCAGCTTCGCCGCCGCCTCGTCCAGGTCGGTGCCCTCCGTCGCCAGCAACCGGCGCAGGTAGACCGGCTCCTCGCCGGCCAGCGACTCGGCCACGCAGCGGGCGGTCACGTCACCGACGCCGGACAGCTCGGTCAGCTTGCCGGTGCGGGCCCGCTCGGCCACCTCGGCGGCAGGCAGTGCGCCGAGCGTCTTCGCCGCCGACCGGAACGCCCGGACCCGGTACGTGGCCTCGTTGGCCCGTTCCAGCAGGAACGCGATCCGGCGCAGGTCGGCGATGGGATCCCGGGCAGTCATGTCCTGGAACCTACGCGCATTCGCCGCCCGCCGGGTGACCCCGCACCGCGAGCCGGTCAGCCGCCGCGCGCCTACCGGCCGGGCGCGGCCGGACAGCCGTGCTTGCGCTGCCAGGCGGTGACCTCGGCGGCCGGCGAGCGGTTGCCGCCCTTGCGCCACGAGTTCAGGTACGGCGCCGGCCACACCACGCCCCGGCGGATCCACCAGTCGTCAGCGCCCGTGCACTTCGGGGAGAGCCCGAAGTGCAGGTGGCAGACGTTGTTGGCGTTGCCCGTACGGCCCACCTTCCCGAGCTGCTGCCCGGCCCGCACGCGTACCCCGGCGTCGACACCGGCGGCGATCGCGCTCAGGTGCGAGCCGTAGTAGCGCACCCCGTCGTCGCCGAGCAGCGCGACGGAGAGCCCGCCGTTGTTCGGGCCCAGCGGTCCGCGCTTGTCGAACCTGTCGACGCGGCTCACCTCCAGCACCACGCCGTCGGTGACCGCCACCACCGGTTCCCCGCAGTCGGCGAACACGTCGGTGCCCGGGTAGCCGCCGTGCGTCGGGTGGTAGTCGACGTTGCCGGCCCGTACCGGGAAGACCCGCTTCACGTCGGCGCGCGCCGGCGACGGCGCGGACGAGGAGGCAGCGGCCGACGGCGGGGCCGGATCGGCGGGCTGCGCGGCGGTCGCCACCGGGCTCGGTTCCTGCCACCTGTCGGCGCGCCCGGTGGAGGCGGCGCACCCCCCGGCGGCGAGCGCCGCGACGAGCAGCAGGACCGGGTACGCCGGCCGCGTCCGGCGTCCGATCGATGGCGAGCGCATCCGGTCATCCTGACAGACCACTACCGTAGGTACCGAATGCCGAACGCGGGACGGGTGATCCGGGAAGGGGGCGGCGGTGACGCACGGATGGCACGGCGGACCCGAGGGGACCGGTCCGGGGGCGTTCCCGCCACCGCGTACGCCCTCCGGGCTGTTCCCGTCGAGCACGTCGATGCGGCCCAGCTACCGCGAGCCGTACCCGATCACCGGCGCCGGCGTCGCAGCCGGCGCGCTCGTCGCGTTCGCCTGGTTGCTGTTGTTCGGGCTGCTCGGCGGCGGCGTGGCCGGATACGCCTGGTGGACGTTGCTGGCCGGCGGCCTGGCGTGGGTGGCCGCCGCGGTGCTGGTCCGTCACGGCGACCGGGGAGTGGCGACGGGCGTCGCGATCGTCACCGCCGGTGGTTGGAGCATCGCCGCCGCGATCGTCGCGATGCGCTGGGCGCAGACCGGAGACTGGCCGCTCTGGTGACCTTCGGTGCCGGTTTCGCTGCGTAGCGAAGGCCACCTTGACGTACGCCTGAGGACGGTCCACGCTCGCGGTATGGCCTGGACCACACCGCCGCGGCTCGACCCCGATCGGAGCCGCCGTCGCCTGCAACTCCTCGCCGAGTTGGCCGGTGCCCGTGCGGTACAGCAGCGCCAGCGACCGCAGCGGGCCCGCACCGAGCGGCTGCGCCAACTCATCGCCACCCGCCGGCGCGTCGTCGGCTGACCGGCTTTCTCTTCAGGAACGGCCGGCCCATACGGGGCGTTGACCGCTCGCCTGCCGACCCGACCGGTTAACGTGCATCGCGTGACGTGTCGGCGTGCTGCCGAGGCTGATTTGGGGGGACCGTGTCGTACTTCGCTGCTGCCGTGGCGCGCCTCGACGGCGGTTGGACCGCCGGTGAGGTGAGCCTGCGCGGTGTCACCGACATCGAGGAGGTGGCCGACCGGCTGCGCGACGTCGAGCCGGACGCCGACCTCTCGCTGCTGTTCGTCGAGGCCGACGACACGTACCTGGTCATCCTGCGCCTGGACGAGGGGGAGGACCTGCGGGTCTTCGGCTCGGACTCGGCGTACGCGGAGGAGTCCCGGCTGGGCGCGCTGCTGGTCGGCGACCTGAAGACCTCGGTGACCGGGCTGGAGGATGTCGACGAGCCGCGTGCCTCCACCGGCGACGACGACACCGAGCAGCCCGCCGTTGACCCGGAGGCCGACCCGGTCGGCGACGCCGACCTGCTGGCCGACCTGGGCATCCCGGCGCAGAAGCTGCTGGCGCTCTGCGCGCACGAGGGCTCCATGCCGGCCGACGTGACAGCCGAGATCTGCCAGGTGCTCGGCTGCGTGGACGAGGTCGAGGAGCTGCGTGAGGTCTGAGCCCGGGGAGTCAGTGACGCCCGGCGCCGCCGAACCGGCAGACGCGACCGACCCGTCGCTGGAGACCGTACGCCCGGGGCAGCCCACCCCCGGCCGGGCCGCACGCGTCGGTCCCGGCGCCGACGAGGCGCTGGCCGACCCGGGCGCGGTGGGCCGCCGGCAGCGGCACGAGCTGTGGATGCGCCGGGCCCTTGAGGTCGCGGTGACCGGCCCGGACGGTGCGCCCCCCGACGCCGACGACGTGCCGGTCGGCGCGGTGCTCTACGGCCCCGACGGCGCCGAACTCGCGATCGGGCGCAACGAGCGGGAGCTGACCGGCGACCCGACCGCGCACGCCGAGGTGCTGGCGCTGCGGCGGGCCGCGCAGCGGCTGGGCCGGTGGCGGCTGGACGACTGCACGCTCGTGGTGACGCTGGAACCCTGCACCATGTGCGCCGGGGCGATCGCGCTGGCGCGCGTCTCGACAGTCGTCTTCGGCGCCTGGGAACCGAAGACCGGCGCCGTCGGGTCGCTCTGGGACGTGCTGCGCGACCGCCGCGTCACGCACCGCCCCGAGGTGTACGGCGGTGTGCTGGAACGCGAGAGCGCGGCGGTGCTGCGCGCCTTCTTCCGCTGAGGGGTTCTGTCTCAGGCGCCTGCCGGTGCGGGGCGGAGCAGCGTCGCGGCGATCGCGCGGCCGACCTCGGTCCACGCGGTCGGACGCAGCGTGGCCGGGTCGAGCCGGACGATCGACCGGGTGCCGGTGGCGTGCACGGTGGCGCCGTCGGTCGAGCGGAACTCGAAGGCGTAGCGGGCGCTGCTGGTGCCGAAGTGCTCCAGCCAGAAGTGCACAGCCACAGTGCCGACGCCGACGACCGGCGCCTGGTAGGTGATGGTGAACTCGCGGACCGCGTGGAACACGTCGGGGGTGGCGTGCACGTCGCCGCGGAAGGCGACGCCGCGCTCGGCCCAGTACGGCGTAAGCGCGCGTTCCAGCAGCACGGCGTACCGGGCGTTGTGCAGGATGCCCATCGCGTCCAGGTCGTCGAAGTGCACAGGCACGTGCTCGACGTGCCCGAACTCGGCGACCGGACGGTCGGTGGTGGCGTGGCTCATGACTGGCCTTCCGGTAGCAGGGCCGGATCCGGGCAGAGCGCCCGCAGCCGGTTCAGCAGGCCCTGGCGGGCGTGCCGGTAGGAGGCGTCGGGGTCGAGCAGACGGGACCGCATCACCGCGCTGATCCCCAGCGCGTCGATCTCGTACGCCAGCAGCGGCACGTCCAGGTCGGCGGGGAGTTCGCCGAGGTCGACCGCATCCTGGACGAGGCGCTCCAGCAGCGCGGTCCACCTGCCGAATGCCTCGGCGAGCCGGTCCCGGACCGGGCCGGGACGGGCGTTGTACTCGAACTCGGTGTTGGCGAAGAAGCAGCCGCCGGGCAGTACCCGGGCGGCGTAGAAGTCGATCCGGGCCTCGTGCAGCGCGCGCAGCCGGCGTACGCCCCGAGGTGCGTGCAGGGCGGGGGCGACGATCATCTCCTGCCACTGCGCCACGGCCCGGTCGACGGTGGCGAGTTGCAGTGCCTCCTTGGAGCGCCAGTGCGCGAAGAGGCCGGACTTGCTCACCTCCAGCCGGTCGGCGAGCTGGGCCAGCGACAGGCCGTGCAGGCCGACCTCGGTCGCAAGCGCCACTGCGGTGTCCAGCACCGCGGTGCGGGTGCGGTCGCCACGGGCTACGCGGCCGTCGGAGGTCATGCGGTCAGCGTAAGGGAAACAAGCACGACCGGTCGTATTTATTTTTGTGACACCGGTAACGCGCAACCGCCCCGCCACCTTGCGGTGACGGGGCGGCCCTTGGATCGATCAGGTCAGGCGATGATGGTGTCCAGCGCGATCTCGACCATCTGGCCGAACGTCTGCTCGCGCTCCTGCGACGTGGTCTTCTCGCCGGTCTTGATGTGGTCGCTGACGGTCAGGATGGTCAGCGCGCGGGCCTTGAAACGCGCCGCGATCGTGTAGAGCGCCGCCGACTCCATCTCCACCGCCAGCACGCCGTAGTCGGCGAGCCGGTCGTACAGGTCCGGCCGGTCCGTGTAGAAGGCGTCCGCCGCCAGGATCGGCCCGACCCGCATGCTGATGCCGCGCCGCTCGGCCACCTCGACCGAGGTACGCAGCAGCCCGAAGTCGGCCACCGGGGCGTAGTCGATCAGCCCGTCGAAGCGCATCCGGTTCATGTTCGAGTCGGTGGACGAACCGATCGCCGCCACCACGTCCCGCAGCTGCAGATCCTCGGTCAGGGCGCCACAGGAGCCCACCCGGATCAGCGACTTCACGCCGTACTCGTTTACCAGCTCGTGGGCGTAGATCGAGGCGGACGGCATGCCCATGCCGGAACCCTGGACGGACACGTCGACACCGTTCCACTTCCCGGTGAAGCCCAGCATGCCGCGCACCGTCGTGTAGCAGCGGGCCCCCTCCAGGTAGGTCTCCGCGATCCACTTGGCCCGCAGCGGGTCGCCCGGCATCAGGACCCGCTCGGCGATCTCTCCCGGCTCAGCGCCGATGTGCGTACTCATGGCAAAGATCCTGCCAGGCCGGGCCGAGGGATACCGGTTCGGCGTCCAAGCCGGCGGTCCTGTACCCTCGTCGGCGGTGGCGTGTCCGAGTGGCCTAAGGAGCACGCCTCGAAAGCGTGTGAGGGTTTACGCCCTCCGCGGGTTCAAATCCCGCCGCCACCGCCTTTGAAGAGGCGTAGCGCCCGGCAGTCCAGGAGGACTGATCCGGGCGCTTCGTCGTTTCCGGCTTTATCGAGTCGCCGTCTGACTGATGCCGCTTGTAGGCGGTGTGCGTGGCGGTTCGGTGACGCTCGTCAGTCGCCCCGCCGCCGGGTGGTCGTGTCCATGGCTAGGTCGTCGATGATCCATCGCAGCGCCGAGACGGCGGTGGAGTACCGCAGGTAGCGAGGGTTCTGGTTTGACTTGGGCTCGCAATGCAGCCGCATCCGCCGAAGATCCTCAATCATCTGCTGGAGTCGCTCCTCCGGAGTCATGGCCGAAAGCCTGCCTCTTTGGCACCAGGGAGGCAATAGCGGCAGCTCCGGGTAACCGCCGGATGTAGCGGGCACAAAAGCGCCATCCGGGTACGACCTGTGGACGGTCGGAATGAGTCGGCAATCCGCGACGCCTGTGTTTCTGATAAGGGCTAGAGGGCATCGACGGAACTCGGCAGCGAACGGTATCCTTCGATGGGCTTGTTCAGGGGTGGACGGAGGGTGGATGTCCCAGACCATCACTGTTGAGTTGATCAAGGCTGCACCAGCGATTCTCTGGGTTGCCTTCGCCGCGCTGGTCTACCTCTCTCTTCGGAGCGCGATCATCCCGCAGATCGGCCGCCTCCACAGCGTGAGGACGCCAATGATCGAGTTCGGCTTTGCCGAGCAGTTGCTGGTCGAAGCGGCGGCCCGGTCCGAGGCGAGCGCGCCACCTTCCGTCGGCGAGCAGCGCGCCGCCGTTTCCCGGCTGCAACACGCAGCCGAGATGCTAAGAGGTGGACGAATTCTCTGGGTGGATGACAACCCAGAATGGAACCTGCCTCTGATACAGCTTTTTCGGCGACTCGGCATGACCGTAGATACATCGCGTTCCACGGACGAGGCGATCTCCAACCTCCGGAGTCGCCGCTATGATTTGATCATCAGCGATATGCGGCGAGACACCGAACAGCCGGCGCAGAGTGCGGGTATCACTCTGCTCGACGCCCTTGAGCGTCAAGGAGACCGAAGCCCTGTGATCATCGCCGCAGCGAACTTCGATCCTCAGATCGGCGTCCACCCTGGAATCTTCGCCTACACCAACGCCGTTGACGACATCGTTCACTACGTCATCGACATCATGGAACGCGTCAGGTTCGGCACCGCCTTCTGACCCGTTGTCCAGTTGATCAGGCCCGCAGTGCTTAGGCCACCAGCCTGATTTCGCCGCTTGTCGCCGCTGGTGCCGCTAGACGATCAGCAGGGGCCGTAGCCCTCGTCGAAGAGGCGGCGGGCCCAGTCCGCGTACCCGGCGATGATCTCCCGGACGGTGATCCCGTCGTGCAGGAACAGGTACGCGCGGTCGCCGTCGCGGGCGAGCAGCCCGGCGAAGCGGTGACTGCCGGGCGGTGCCGGCAGGTCGACGGCGCCCGGGTACGCGGCGCGGGCCTCGCCCACGGGCGAGCCGGCGCTGATGCCCTCGGGTGTGCTCATCGGGTCGTCGAGCCAGAGCAGGACGAGTCGGTCGTCGACGAAGATCGGGCTGACCGCACCGTGCCCGACGAGCGCGGGCCCGCATGCCTCTTCGTCGGCGCGCAGCACGCCGCGCCGGGTCAGGTCCGCCTCGGTGTCGCCGAACTCCGCGTTGCGCAGGCCCTCCAGACTCACCACTTGGGCGGCGCCGACCGGGCGGGCGGGCCACTGTGGATGAACGCCGCTGCCGGCTGCGGACGCGGCAGCAAGCAGTGCGGCAATAAAGCCGAATTGTCGTAGTTTCATGCAATCCCCCAGTCACCAACGGGACCGGGGCGATGAGGTTGCTGTTGTTTGTCGGATTGGCGTAGTTCCCACTCCTCGGCCAGTTCGTCCCAGTAGTCGGCGGACAGTCCGCGCCGGCCGTGCGCCAGCCAGCCGTCCGTGTCGCGTTCCAGGTGCAGGCCCAGTTCCGCGAACGGGTCGATCCACGCGCCCGGCTCCGC
Source organism: Micromonospora sp. ATLC20 (assembly GCF_057196585.1). NCBI lineage: Bacteria > Bacillati > Actinomycetota > Actinomycetes > Micromonosporales > Micromonosporaceae > Micromonospora > Micromonospora sp. ATLC20. The sequence goes on along the minus strand of NZ_JBXUOV010000045.1, from coordinate 6,839 downwards.
GCCCAGCCGGGCCAGCGCCGTGTTGATCGGCCACTCGGTACGCGGCCGGTCCAGCGCGGCGTCGTACCGCGGGCCCCAGCTCACCTCGCCGCCGAGCCACACCACCGCCGACTGGTGGCCCAGGCCGCCCGCGAACTCCGCCTCCAGGTACGCCACCGGGCCGCTCCTCGACCAGCGGGCCAGCACCTCCGCCAGCGGCGGCGAGAGCACCAGCCGGAACGGACGCTCGGCGCGCGGCTCGTCGGTGGCGAAGTCCGGCAGGTCGCCGGTCAGCTCCTGCACCAACTGCGGGGTGACAGGCAGCAGCGCGAAGTCCTGGCGGAGCGCGGCGAGCACCGCGTGATCCAGGTCGGCGGTCTGCTCGCGAAGCAGTTCGACGTCGGCGACCACGGCGCTGAGCTGGTAACTCATCCGGTCCTCTCGGCGTCCACAGGCTGTGGATGGAACATGTGTACGACGGCTTCAGGTGGTTCCGTTGGTCAGGTACCTCGGGCGTCCGTCGCTCAGCGCGGCCACCGCGTGACGCAGCCGATGCCAAACGTACGGGCGAAGCAACGCCTGCGCATCAGCGAGCGCAACGAATCGTGCGTCGGTCAGTTCGCCGTCAGCCGGTTCCAACGGCTCTGCGGGAGGCAGTGCGCCGCCGTCGAAGATGAACATCAGGCTGTCGTCCCACGGGCCGTGCGGTGCCACCCAGTCCACCACCAGCAACGGTCCGACGCACAGATCGAGACCCAACTCCTCGCGTACCTCCCGCTCGGCGGCCAGGTGCGGCGGCTCGTTCGCCTCCGCCATGCCGCCCGGCAGGTCCCAGTCCGGCTTGTAGCGCGGATCCACCAACAGGACGTCGCCGTCACCGTTGCGCAGCAGTACGTCGGCTCCCACCCGCTTCCGGGGCTGCCGCGCGTTGCCCTCGGCGAGGTGGGCGTGCCAGGCTGCCGGATCTCGCTCGTACAGGGGACGCTCGTCGGCCATACCGACGATTGTCGGCTGTCCTCACCCCGTCGGCAGCGGCAGCGCCACCCATCTCCGCTCCCGGATGGTGTCGCGAAGCCGGTCCAGAAGCTGTGGCACGTCCGGGCACCGGACGGCATGCGACCGCAGCAGCAGTGCGAGATGTCTGAGCTGGTCGAGGACGACGGCCGAGCCCAGACCATGGGTGAGATCGACGGTCTGATGCGTCAGGTCGCACGCCTCCTCGATCCGGGCCTGCCCGACGAGCGCGGTCGCCAGGAGCATCCGGGCGAGCGCCTGACTCCGCACCCGGCCGCCCGGCCGCTCGGCGACGCTGCCGTTGAGGATGCGAAGAGCGGCCGTGACGTCACCGAGGCGAAGCAGGCAACGTGCCGACTCGATATCGAACGAGGTGCGGTCGAACGGACTCAGCCATTCGGTGGGTGCAGGTGCCGCCTCCGCGAAGGCGGACTCGGCCCGCTGAAGGGAAGCGTGGCAGTCGGCGGTGAGACCTGCTGCGGCGAGGCCGCGCGCCTGCAAGGCAAGAAGACGGGCGCGTATCAGAGCGCCGGCCTCCTCTTGAGCGACGGCCCCGAGCCCGTCGCTGGCATGTGAGATCGCGGCCTCCGCGTTTCCGCCGTGGCAGGCGAGGTGGCTCAGGCTTCCGTGCACCTGCGCCACCAGCAGCGCGTCTCTGCTGTCGACGGCGAGCGCCAAGGCGTCAAGGAAGTGCCGTCTACTCGTCGTGCTGTCCCCGGAATCGTGTGCCATCCAACCGGCCATCTCGTGCAGGGCCGCCACCACCATGAGCACTTGCGGGGGCATGGCAGGAGGACGACCTGTCGGCGTGGAGAAGGTGGCGAGGTGTGACAGCACGGTGCTGTAGAGGTATTTGCCGCCGACTTGACGATCTGCGGACCGGAGTGCGCGGATCAGTTGAGGACCCACCTCCACGACATCGGCCGGCAGCGGGGTGTCGCCTGGTGCGGCCGGTAGTCGGAACCACAAGGTGTGCGCGGGTATCCGCAGCACGCGGGCCCAATGTGCCAGTCGGTCGAGGTGCACCACCGCCGGTCCGTTCTCGATGCGGCTCAGTTGCGCCTGCGTAATCCCGAACCAGCCGGCGACAGTGGTTTGGGGCAGCGGCTGTCGCCCGTGATAGGGGTGGTGACGGTAGGCGCGGACAACGCGACCGAGGTGCCGATCCGCAAGCGCATGGCGAAGCGGTTCATGGGACCAGAAGCTGGGTGGAACGTCGGGAGCAGCGACGATGCGGTCCCGCTCCGCTCGTTGACAGGGAGCGCACCGCCCCGAGCCGTTGTCGGTAGCCAGGTTGGCGCCGCAACGCGCACACCTGCTCGGCCTCGATGCCTCGATCACTCACTTATTCAACCCGCTCAGTGACTGTCGGTTATGCATGCAACGCATAACCGGCCATGACTACGACGAGAGCTTTGACGTGCCACGTACGAGGATTGCGTGATCGACCTCCTCGGAGGCTGTCGGATCGGGGTGACGGTGTTCGTAGCCGGGGTGACGGCGGCCCCGGCGGCCGACGACGACGAAAGAGGAACCGATGGCGCAGTACCTGATCTCCGTACTCGACGACACGACCGGCTCGGCCACCGAGGCGGAGATGGCCGCGATCGGTGAGTTCAACGAGCAGTTGCGCGCCGACGGCCACTGGGTCTTCGCCGGTGGGCTCGCGGCACCGGAGACGGCCACCGTCGTGGATGCGCGGGGCGGAAGTCCGCTGCTCACCGACGGGCCCTACGTGGAGACGAAGGAGTACGTCGGCGGGTTCTGGATCATCGAGGCACCGGACTTCGACGTGGCGCTGCCGCTCGCCGCGCTGGCGTCGCAGCGGTGCAACAGGCGGGTCGAGCTGCGGCCGTTCCTGGGCGCGTGACAGACGTCGGCGAGGCGCTCACCCGGGTCCACCGCGAGGAGTGGGCCCGGGTCGTCGCCACGCTCGCCCGGCGCATCGGCGATCTCGACGTGGCCGAGGAGATGACCGCCGAGGCGTTCGCCGCAGCAGTCGAACGATGGTCGGCCGACGGCGTACCGCCGAACCCCGGCGCGTGGCTTACCACCACCGCGTACCGCCGGGCTGTCGACCGGATCCGGCGCGAGAGCCGGCGGGACGACAAGCACCGGGAGGCGCTGATGCTGGCCGACGTGCCCGAACCGCTCGGTGTCATCGACGACGACCGGCTCCGCCTGATCTTCACCTGCTGCCACCCGGCGCTGGCCATGGAGGCGCGGGTGGCGCTGACGCTGCGCCTGGTCGGCGGGCTCACCGTGCCGGAGATCGCCCGCGCGTACCTGGTCCAGGAGCCCGCCATGAGCAGACGGATCACCAGGGCCAAGACGAAGATCAAGGCGGCCGGGATCCCGTACCGGGTGCCGTCCCGCGAGGACCTCCCGGCCCGGGTCGCCGGCGTGCTCGCCGTCCTGTACCTGATCTTCAACGAGGGCTACCTCGCCTCCGACCCGGGCAAGGAGGCGGTGCGTGCCGACCTGACCGCCGAGGCGATCCGGCTCACCCGCCTGGTCCGTACGCTGCTGCCTGACGACGACGAGGCCACCGGCCTCCTGGCGCTGATGCTGCTGACCGAGGCCCGCCGGCCCGCCCGGGTGTCCGCGACGGGCGAACTCGTCGTCCTCGCCGAGCAGGATCGCAGCGCCTGGGACCGCGAGCTGATCGCCGAGGGGCACGCCCTGGTCCGCGCGTGCATCGCCGCCGGTCGGCCACCGGGCCGCTACCAGATCCTCGCCGCGATAAACGCCGTCCACACCGACGCCCGCGACGCGCGGGACACCGACTGGGCGCAGGTCGCCGCGCTCTACGACCATCTGGTACGCGTCGATCCGTCGCCGATCGTGCGGCTCAACCGGGCCGTGGCGGTCGCCGAACTGGACGGGCCGCAGGTCGCGCTCGCGGAGGTGGACGCGTTGCCGCTGGACGGGTATCACGCGTACCACGCGACGCGTGCCGAGTTGTTGCGGCGGACGGGGCGGGGTGGGGAGGCGCGGGCGGCGTACGACCGGGCGATCGAGCTGGCGGGGAACAGCGCGGAGACGGCGTACTTGAAGCGGCGGCGGGACCAGTTGGGCACCGGGTGAGGAGTGCCATGGAGCGCCGAAGGGGCGCCGCAAGCGGTGCCCCTTCGTGTCTATCTCTTGCCCACTCAGCTGAGGGTGACCCGCTCGCCCTCGAAGTCAGCGACGATCTCCACGTTGCCGCCGAGGGCCCTGATGTAACGCACAACAGTGCCGACCTCGGCCTTCGGCAACTCGCCGTTCTCGATCGCCGCGACGCGAGGCTGCGACACCTTCATGCGGTCAGCGACCTGCTGCTGGGTCAGGCCCCGGCGCTCGCGCATCTCGCGCAGGCGCGCGGCGCGGACCTCGCCGCGCATCCGCTCCTTGTGCTGCTCGACGGTGGTCTCGTTCAGGTCGGCGCGGGAGCGAACGTCCCGCCAGCTACGTGCCATCAGCGTTGTCCCTTCAGCTCTCGCAGGTGCTCGGTGAACTTCTGGTCCGCTTCGAGGATGCTGGTCTCGTACCAGCCCTTCCAGTTGCCGGCCTTGTCACCCGCGACCAGGAGGATGGCCTCCCGCTGGGGGTCGAAGGCGAACAGGATCCTGATCTCCGTATCCCCCGCCGAGCCCGGCCGGAGCTCCTTCATGTTCTTGTAGTCGGAGCCCTTCACATGGTCAACGAGGGGCCGCCCGAGGGCCGGGCCTTCCTCGGCGAGCAGGTCAATGGCGGCGGCCACCTGGCCTGCGGAATCCGGGTCATCCTTACTGAGGCGAAGGAACCACTCCTCGACCTCCTCAGTGAGGCTGACTTCCCATCCGCTCGCTTCCCCACTGTAGACCACGTAATACTCCTGCGTTATAACGATTGTGGTTCTGGGAATAAAAATCGGACTCTTGGCATCACAGTGCTAGCACATGCACAGATCCGGCACTACGTAGCTTCAGGAGTACGACAAGACCATCCTGTGTCTGCGCGCGAGTGACGGGGAGAGCTGATCTCTGCGATTCATGACAGCCGCCAGCGATCTGGCCGAGCAGCCGGCCGCGAGCAACCAGGCGGGCCGGACCATGGCAAGTGAGACGAGGGTGAGCGTAGAGACGACTCAGGGCCGGTCCCGTGGGGGCCGGCCCTGTCGTTTTTCCTGCTCAAGCGAGCGGAGGATACGAGATTCGAACTCGTGAGGGTGTGAACCCAACACGCTTTCCAAGCGTGCGCCCTAGGCCTCTAGGCGAATCCTCCGCGAGCCAGGATACAGGTCTCCCGACGGCGGGCCACCCCACCCTCCCGGAAGATCCACAACCCTTCGGGTAGGCTTGGCGTCACCTCCCGTGCGGCGGTACCTCGTGAACCTCCCCAGGGCCGGAAGGCAGCAAGGATAAGCGAGCTCTGCCGGGTGCACGGGAGGCCTTTCTGTCTCCCGGGCCGGGTAACGTCGCTGCGGGTCGGGTCACGGGGTGGTGGGTGGTCACCCGGGGCCGACCGGCGCAGAATGGCTCTCCTCGAGAGGAGGCGGGACGGGTGGCACTGGCCCTTTACCGCAAGTACCGGCCGCGGACGTTCGCCGAGATGATCGGCCAGGAGCAGGTCACCGAGCCGCTGTCGCAGGCGCTGCGCAGCGGGCGGCTCAACCACGCCTACCTCTTCTCCGGTCCGCGGGGCTGCGGCAAGACCTCCAGCGCCCGGATCCTGGCCCGCTCCCTCAACTGCGAGCAGGGCCCCACCCCCGAGCCGTGCGGGCAGTGTGACTCGTGTCGCGGGCTGGCTCCCGACGGCGGCGGCTCGATCGACGTCATCGAGATCGACGCGGCCAGCCACGGTGGTGTCGACGACGCCCGTGAGCTGCGCGAGAAGGCGTTCTTCGCCCCGGCCCGCAGCCGCTTCAAGATCTACATCATCGACGAGGCGCACATGGTCTCGTCGGCCGGCTTCAACGCCCTGCTCAAGCTGGTCGAGGAGCCCCCGGAGTACGTCAAGTTCATCTTCGCCACCACCGAACCGGAGAAGGTCCTCGGCACGATCAAGTCGCGGACCCACCACTACCCGTTCCGGCTGTTCCCGCCGAAGGTGGTCCGCCCCTACCTCGAACAGCTCTGCGAGGCGGAGGGCGTCACTGTCGAGCCGGCGGTCTTCCCGCTGGTGGTGCGCGCCGGCGGGGGCAGCATGCGCGACAGCCTCTCCGTGCTCGACCAGCTCATCGCGGGCGCCGGCCCGGAGGGCGTCGACTACTCCCGGGCCGCCGCGCTGCTCGGGGTCACCGACGCCGCGCTGATCGACGAGATGTGCGACGCGCTCGCCGCCGGTGACGGCGCCGCCGCGTACGCCACGGTCGACCGGGTCGCCGAGGCCGGGCACGACTCGCGCCGCTTCGCCTCCGACCTGCTGGAACGCCTCCGCGACCTGATCGTCCTGCAGCAGGTGCCCGATGCCGCCGCCAGGGGCCTCATCGACGGCCCGGCCGACCAGATCGAGCGGATGGCCGCCCAGGCGCAGCGCCTCGGCCCGGCCACGCTGTCCCGCTGCGCCGACATCGTGCACAACGGCCTGGTCGAGATGCGCGGCACCACCGCGCCCCGGCTGCTGCTGGAGCTGATCTGCGCGCGCATGCTGCTGCCCGGCGCGGACGACTCCTCGGCCGGCCTGCTCCAGCGCCTGGAGCGGATGGAGCGCCGGCTGACGCTCGGGGGCGCCGAGCTGCCGCCGGCCGCCGCCGACTCCGCGCATCCCACCCAGACCCCTGGGGTACGCCCGGCGGCTCCCGCCCCGGGCGCGGCTGCCGCCGCGGTCCACCCGGATTCCGCCGGCACGCCGGCGGCTGCCGGTGCCCCGACCGGGGCCGCCGC
>NZ_JBXUOV010000044.1:0-39156 GCF_057196585.1 Micromonospora sp. ATLC20 | reverse complement strand
CCGGGTGGTCGCCGCGTCCGGCGCCTCCGGCGCGACACGGGCCCGGCTGGCGCTGCTGCTGCCGCAGACCCCGCACCGCACCGCGTCCGAGGTGGCGCGTGCCGCCACTGACCTGCTGATCGTCGCGGTCCCGGACGACGCGCTGGCGGGCGTGGTCGCCGACCTGGCCGCGAGCGGCGCGCTGCGCCCCGGCCAGGTGGTGGCGCACACGTCCGGCGCGCACGGGCTCGCCGCGCTGGCCCCGGCCGTCGAGGCGGGCGCCCGGCCGCTCGCGCTGCACCCCGCGATGACCTTCACCGGTACGCCGGACGACCTGGCCCGCCTGCCCGGCATCTCCTACGGGGTGACCGCCCCGGCCGAGCTGCGCCCGTTCGCGGCCCGGCTGGTGGCGGACCTGGGCGGCGTACCGGAGTGGGTCGGTGAGAACGACCGGCCGCTCTACCACGCGGCGCTCGCGCACGGCGCGAACCACCTGGTGACGCTCGTCAACGAGGCCGCCGACCGGCTGCGTGACGCCGGGGTGGAGCGGCCGGAGAAGGTGCTCGCCCCGCTGCTGCGGGCCGCGCTGGAGAACGCGCTGCGGCTGGGCGACGACGCCCTCACCGGCCCGGTGTCGCGCGGTGACGCGGGCACCGTACGCCGGCATCTGGACCGGCTGGCGCGGACCGCGCCGGAATCCGTACCCGCGTATCTGGCGTTGGCACGACGGACGGCGGATCGTGCCGTCGCGGTCGGCCGCCTCCGCCCGGCGGACGCGGCCGCGCTGCGCAACGTGCTCGACGGAATCGAGGTGGCGGCCTGATGGCCGAGGTGCTGCACACGCGCAAGGAACTGGCGGCCGCGCGCGAGGCGATGGCCGGCCCGGTCGGCGTGGTGATGACCATGGGCGCGCTGCACGCCGGGCACGAGGCGCTGCTGCGGGCCGCCCGCGAGCGCGCCGGTCACGTCATCGTCACGATCTTCGTGAACCCGCTGCAGTTCGGCCCGAACGAGGACTTCGACCGCTACCCGCGCACGCTCGACTCCGACCTGGAGATCTGCCGTCGGGCCGGCGTGGACGTGGTGTTCGCGCCCTCGGTGACCGAGATGTACCCGGAGGGCCGCCCGAGCGTGCGGCTCGACCCGGGTCCGCTCGGCGAGGACCTGGAGGGCCTGAGCCGCCCCGGCTTCTTCCACGGCGTGCTCACCGTGGTCATGAAGCTGCTCCAGCTCACCCGCCCCGACCTGGCGTTCTTCGGCGAGAAGGACTACCAGCAGCTCACCCTGGTCCGCCGGATGGTCCGTGACCTCGACGTGCCGACCGAGATCGTCGGCGTGCCGACCGTACGGGAACCGGACGGGCTGGCCATGTCCAGCCGCAACCGGTACCTGTCGGCGGCCGAGCGGGAGACCGCGCTGAGCCTGTCCGCCGCGTTGCGGGCCGGCGCGACGGCGGCCGAGCGGGGTGAGGACGCGGGCGAGGTGCTGGCCGCCGCGCACCGGGCCTTCGACGCGCCGGACGCCCGCCTGGACTACCTGGTGCTCACCGACACCGAGCTGGAACCCGGCCCGGTCGCCGGCCCGGCCCGGCTGCTGATCGCGGCCTGGGTCGGCGCCACCCGCCTGATCGACAACACGGCGATCCACCTCGCGCCGCGTCCCTGAACCCCACCACGAATGCGGAAAGGCACCCCGATGCTGCGGACCATGCTCAAGTCGAAGATCCATCGGGCCACCGTGACCCAGGCCGACCTGCACTACGTCGGCTCGGTGACTGTGGACGAGGATCTGCTCGACGCGGCGGACCTGATCCCCGGCGAGCAGGTGGCGATCGTGGACATCACAAACGGCGCCCGGCTGGAGACGTACGTGATCCCGGGGCGGCGGGGCAGCGGCGTGATCGGCATCAACGGCGCCGCCGCGCACCTCGTGCACCCCGGTGACCTGGTCATCCTGATCTCGTACGGGCAGATGGACGACGCCGAGGCCCGCACGTACCGCCCGAAGGTGGTGCACGTGGACGCCGACAACAAGGTCGTCGACCTGACCGCCGACCCGACCACGGCGGCCCCCGGCACCGCCGGCGCCCCCATCCCCAACCCCCTGGCCGCCGCCCGCAGCTGACCCTCCCGGGTCGCCCCCCCTCTCGCCGTTGATCTTGCACTTTCGGCCCTCGGCGCGGGCGGTTCGCCCCTTTCGCCGGGGCAGCAAGCGCAAGATCGGCGGGGCGAGAGAGGGCGAGAGGGGGCGAGGGCGGGCCGGACGGGCGGGGAACGCGGTCTGTCACCGGAAGGTCATTTTCGGCTACCCTGGGCGGACCGTCGGGGATCGACGGTCGTCGGCTGGGGGAGGCCGCGATGCGCCGTGCGATGAGCTTCCTGGTCGCCGCGATGGTCGCGGGCGCCGCCCTGACCGGCTGTGCCGGCACCGGCGGGCTGGACGGCGACCTCACCGACGACTGGGCCGCGATGGCCGCACCCGGGCCGTTCACCCCGGCGGCCGGGGTCTGCCAGGTCGCCGACTTCACCGCGAGCGTCGGTCTGGCCGCGTACGCGCCGGTCGGCTGCGAGCTGCCGCACCGGGTGGAGACCGTGCACGTCGGTGCGTTCACCGCCGACCGGCCCACCCCGCCACCGCTCGCCTCACCCGAGCTGCGCGCCGCGTTCGCCGACTGCGACAAGCGGGCCGCCGGGTACGTGGGTGACGACTGGCGTGCCGGGCGGCTCCGGCTGGCGGTGGCGGTGCCGACCGGCCTCGGCTGGACAGCCGGCTCCCGCTGGTACCGGTGCGACCTCACCGAGCTGACCACCGTCGAGGCGGCGGCCACCGTGGTCACCCGGACGGGCAGCCTGCGTGACGCGCTCAAGACACCCTCCCCGCTGCGGCTGGGCTGCCAGCGCACCGGGCGGGACGCGGGCCGCGTGCAGCGGCTCACCCCGGTCGACTGCGCTGTCGCACACGACGCCGAGTTCGTCGGCGTGTGGGCCGCGCCGGACCGCCCGTACCCGAAGAAGCCGGAGGACTGGGTGCCGCTCTACGACGGCTGCTTCGGCGTGATCGCCCGCTACGCCGGGGTGCCCGCCGACGCGTTCCTGCGTTACCGCAGTGACGTGGTGGTCCGCCCGCCCGCCGCCGGTCGCTGGGCGGTCGGCGACCGGGGCGTGCGCTGCTACCTGTGGCTCAGCAACCGGACGGTGACCACCTCACTGAAGGGCGCCGGACCGGCCGCCCTCCCGCGCCGGACGAGGTAGCCGAGGGCACTCGTCACGCCCCCCGCGCCCGAGTCGAGTTCGCTTCGGGTTGACTGTGCTCATGGACCTACCGACCGTCGACCTGCCGGCGTTGCCCCGGCTGCTCGCCGCACCCGCCCCCGGCTGGGTGGAGACGACAGACGTGATCGTGGTCGGATCCGGCGTGGCCGGGCTGACCGCCGCGCTGCACCTGCGTGAGGCCGGCCTGCACGTCACGGTGGTCACCAAGGTCGACATGGACGAGGGCTCGACCCGCTGGGCGCAGGGCGGGATCGCCGCCGTGCTGGACCCGGCGGACACGCCGGACGCGCACGCGTACGACACGGAGGTCGCCGGCGTCGGCCTGTGCGACCCGGCGGCGGTCCGCGCACTGGTGGCCGAGGGCCCGACCCGGCTGCGCGAGCTGATGCGGATCGGGGCGGAGTTCGACCGCAACCCGGACGGTTCGCTGATGCTGACCCGGGAGGGCGGCCACCGGGCCGACCGGATCGTGCACGCGGGCGGTGACGCCACCGGCGCGGAGGTGCAGCGGGCGCTGCACGACGCGGTCCGCCGCGACCCGTGGATCCGGCTGGTCGAGCACGCGCTGGTGCTGGACCTGCTGCGCGCACCCGGCGACGGACCGGACGGGCTCGGCCCGGCCTGCGGCATCACGCTGCACGTGCTCGGTGAGGGCAGCGAGGACGGCGTCGGCGCGATCCTCGGCCGCGCGGTGGTGCTCGCCACCGGCGGCATGGGGCAGGTCTTCGCCGCCACCACGAACCCGGCGGTCTCCACCGGGGACGGCGTGGCGCTGGCGTTGCGCGCGGGCGCTGCCGTCACCGACGTGGAGTTCGTCCAGTTCCACCCGACTGCGCTCATCGTGCCGGCGGGCGGCCCGGGCGCGGGGCTGGCCCAGCAGCCGCTGGTCTCCGAGGCGCTGCGCGGCGAGGGCGCCCACCTGGTCGACGGCGACGGGAAGCGGTTCATGGTCGGCCGGCACGAACTGGCTGAGCTGGCACCCCGGGACGTGGTCGCGAAGGGCATCCACCGGGTGCTCCTCGCGTCCGGCGCGGACCACGTGTTCCTGGACGCCCGGCACCTGGGCGGCGACTTCCTGGCCCGGCGGTTCCCCACCATCGTGGCGTCCTGCCTGGCCATCGGCGTGGACCCGGCGACCGACCTGATCCCGGTCGCGCCGGCCGCGCACTACGCCTCCGGCGGCGTCCGGACCGACCTGCGAGGCCGTACCTCCATCCCCGGCCTGTACGCCTGCGGCGAGGTCGCCTGCACCGGCGTGCACGGCGCGAACCGGCTGGCCAGCAACTCGCTGCTGGAAGGGCTGGTCTTCTCCCGCCGGATCGCCGAGGACATCGCCGCCGGGCTGCCCGAGCAGGCCCGCCCGGCGGAGACCGGCGCCTGGGTGGGCGGTCCGGGCGCGCTGGTGCCGGCGTCCGGCACGGCGGAGCTGCAACGGGCGATGACGCGGGGCGCCGGCGTGCTCCGCTCGGCGGACACGCTGGAAGCCACCGCCGCCACGCTCACCGGGCTGGGCGCGGGCCGGGGCGTGCCGCGTACCGCCGACTGGGAGGCGACGAACCTGCTCACCGTGGCGTCGACGCTTGTCGCGGCCGCGTACGCGCGCCAGGAGACGCGGGGCTGCCACTGGCGGGAGGACTTCCCGACGGCAGACGAGCGGTGGCTGGGCCACCTGGTGGCCGAGGTGGGCACGGACGGCATGGTGGCCGAGCGCTGGGAGGAGAAGCACTCATGAGGGAGTCGACGGAGCGGGCGTTGCGGGACGGCGGCCTGGACCCGGAGTGGGTCCGGCACGTCGTCGTCGACACGCTGCACGAGGATCTCGGACCCGACTTCCTCGACGTGACGAGCGTGGCCACCATCCCGGACGAGCAGCACGACACGGCCGACCTGGTGGCGCGCGCCGACGGCGTGGTGGCCGGGCTGCCCGTCGCCGCCGCCGTGTTCGAGCTGGTCGGCGAGGTGACCGGCGCGGGGCGTACGGTCGAGGTCTCGCTCGTGGCTCACGACGGGCAGCGGGTCGCGCGCGGCGACGTGCTGGCCACAGTGACCGGGCCGACCCGGCTGCTGCTGACCGCCGAGCGGACGGCGCTGAACCTGCTGTCCCGCATGTCCGGGGTGGCGACGCACACCCGGGCCTGGGCCGACGCGCTGGCCGGCACGAAGGCGATGGTGCTGGACACCCGCAAGACCACGCCGGGCCTGCGGGCGCTGGAGAAGTACGCGGTCCGGGCCGGTGGCGGCACCAACAAGCGGATGGGCCTGTACGACGTCGCCATGATCAAGGACAACCACAAGGTCGCGGCGGGCGGGATCGCTGCCGCGTTCCGCCGGGTCCGGGAGGCGTTCCCCGACGTCGCGGTGCAGGTGGAGGTGGACACGCCGGCCGAGGCGGTGGAGGCGGTCGAGGCGGGCGCCCGGTTCCTGCTGCTGGACAACATGACCCCGGCGCAGCTGCGCGAGGTGGTGGCGTCGGTGGGCGACCGGGCGGAGCTGGAGGCCACCGGAGGGCTGACGCTGCCGATGGCCGCCGAGTACGGCGCGACGGGCGTCGACTTCCTCTCCGTCGGCGCGCTCACCCACTCCTCGCCGATCCTGGACATCGCCCTCGACCTGCGTGACGTCTAGGCTGCCGCTGTGCTGCTCTGCATCGACATCGGAAACACGAACACCGTGCTGGCGACCTTCGACGGCGACAAGCTGGTGCATTCGTGGCGGATCAAGACCGACGCCCGTTCCACAGCGGACGAGCTGGGCCTGATGTTCCGCGGCCTGCTCGCCGGGGACGCCGTGGAGATCACCGGCGTGGCCGCCTGCTCGACCGTGCCGGCCGCGCTGCGCTCGCTGCGCACCATGCTCGACAGGTACTACGCCGACCTGCCCAGTGTGATCGTCGAGCCGGGTGTCCGGACGGGCGTACAGCTCGCCATCGACAACCCGAAGGAGGTGGGCGCGGACCGGGTGGTGAACACGCTGGCCGCGTACACGCTCTACGGCGGGCCGTCGATCGTCGTGGACTTCGGCACCACCACCAACTTCGACCTGGTCAGCAGCCGGGGGGAGTTCCTCGGCGGTGCGTTCGCGCCCGGCATCGAGATCTCCTTCGACGCGCTCGCCGCCCGCGCCGCTCAGCTGCGCAAGGTGGAGGCGACCCGCCCGCGTTCGGTGATCGGCAAGAACACCGTCGAGTGCCTCCAGGCCGGGCTCTACTTCGGCTTCGCCGGCCAGGTGGACCGGATCGTCGAGCGGATGTCCGAGGAACTGGGCGGCGTGAAGGCGGTCATCGCCACCGGCGGCCTGGCCTCGCTGGTGCTCGGCGAGTGCCACACCATCACCCACCACGAGCCGATGATCACGTTGATCGGCCTGCGGATGGTCTACGACCGCAACGTCTGAGGTCAGCGGCGGCGGGCGCGGAGCACGAACGTGCGGTAGGGCAGCTCGACGGTCTCCCGCCCGGCCAGGTCGGGATGGGTCGCGAACAGCTCCGCCAGCTCCGCGTCGACCCGCCGCCGCTCGTCCGCGTCGGCGGTCAGCCAGAACGAGCGGGTGTGCAGCATGCCCACCACCTCGTCCGGCGTCAGCGTGGTGGCGTGCGCGAACTCGCCCACCTCGACCTCGGTGAAGGCGGCACCGAAGTCCGCGTACCGCTGGGTCACGTCGCCCGCGTTGTCGCCGAGGTGGGCGATCCGGGTCACCTCCGCCACCCAGCCGACCCGCTCGTCCCGGATGTTCCAGACCGGCGCGAACGTGCCGCCCGGGCGCAGCACGCGGGCCACCTCGGCGTGCGCCCGTTCCCTGTCGAACCAGTGGTAGGCCTGCCCGACCAGCACCGCGTCCGCCGACCCGTCCGGCAGCGGCACCGCCTCGGCGCTGCCGGCCAGCGCCGTCGCGCCGGGCGTCGCGGCGGCCAGTTGCGCCCGCATCCCCGGATCAGGTTCCACGGGTACGACCTGAGCCACCGGCCCGGTCAGCGCCAGGAGCCCGCGGGTGAGGATGCCGGTGCCGGCGCCGAGATCGACCACCCGGGCGTCGTGCAGCCCGTCCAGCGCCCAGCGCAGCGCGGCCTCCGGATAGCGGGGGCGGAACCGGTCGTAATCGGCCGCGGCGGCGCCGAACGAGAGGGCCGCAGTGGGGTCGGTCATGGCGGGCAGGTTATCCCGTAACGGCCGCCACGGCGCTTGAGTACGCTCATGTGCTGACCCCGCCGATGTCCCCAAGGCCTGAGGAAGCGTGCCGTGACCGAGCAGAACGCCCTGCCAACAGACCCCGCCGACGACCTTCCGGAGCAGATGAAGGTCCGCCGGGAGAAGCGGGACCGGATGCTCGCCGAGGGCGTCGAGCCGTACCCGGTGGGTTTCCCGCGCACCACGACGCTCGCGCGGCTGCGCGAGCGCTACGGCGACCTGCCCACCGACACCGCCACCGGCGACCGGGTCTCGGTCACCGGCCGGGTGATCTTCATCCGCAACACCGGCAAGCTCTGCTTCGCGACGCTGCGGGACGGTGACGGCACCGAGGTCCAGGCGATGCTCTCGCTGGACCGGGTCGGCGCGGAGCGGCTGGGGGACTGGAAGCGCGTGGTCGACCTCGGCGACCACGTCGGCGTGACCGGCGAGGTGATCACCAGCCGGCGCGGCGAGCTGTCCGTTCTCGCCGAGGAGTGGGCGGTGACCGCCAAGGCGCTGCGCCCGCTGCCGGTGGCGCACAAGCCGCTCAGCGAGGAGTCCCGGGTCCGCCAGCGTTACGTGGACCTGGTGGTCCGGCCGCAGGCCCGGCAGATGGTCCGTACCCGGGCCACCGCCGTCCGCAGCCTGCGCGACACCCTGCACGGGCAGGACTTCATCGAGGTCGAGACGCCGATGCTGCAACTGCTGCACGGCGGCGCGGCGGCACGCCCATTCGTGACCCACAGCAATGCGCTCGACACGGATCTGTATCTGCGAATCGCGCCGGAACTGTTTCTCAAGCGCGCGGTGGTCGGTGGCGTGGACCGCGTCTTCGAGATCAACCGCAACTTCCGTAATGAGGGCATCGACTCTTCGCACTCGCCCGAGTTCGCGATGCTGGAGGCGTACCAGGCGTACGGCGACTACCACACGATGGCGGAGCTGACCCGAAATCTCGTACAGCAGGCCGCAGTGGCGGTCGCCGGCTCGACCGTGGTGACGCACGCCGACGGCCGTGAGTTCGATCTGGGCGGCGAGTGGCGGTCGGTGTCGCTGTTCGGTGTTCTTTCCGAAGCGCTCGGTGAGGAGGTCACCGTCCGCACCGAAAGGGCACGCCTGGTCGAGTACGCGGACAAGGTCGGTCTCTCCGTCGACCCGAAGTGGGGACCGGGCAAGCTGGCCGAGGAGTTGTTCGAGGAACTGGTCGTGCCGTCGCTTCAGGCGCCGACGTTCGTCATGGACTACCCGGAGGAGACCAGCCCGCTGACCCGGGCCCACCGCAGCGAGCCGGGCCTGGCCGAGAAGTGGGACCTCTATGTGCTCGGATTCGAGCTGGGCACCGCGTACTCGGAGCTGGTCGACCCGGTCGTGCAGCGGGAGCGGCTGGTGGCCCAGGCGCAGCTCGCGGCGCGCGGGGACGACGAGGCGATGCGACTGGACGAGGATTTTCTCCGAGCGATGGAGTATGGAATGCCGCCGTCCGGTGGCATGGGAATGGGAATCGACCGGCTGCTGATGGCACTGACCGGGCTCGGAATTCGGGAAACGATCCTGTTCCCGTTGGTCCGGCCCGAGTAGACGCTCGCCCCTGCAAGCCTTCTCCGGCTCGTTACCCGGTCCTATTGACGGAACAAGCGCCGGACGGGTTATTGTGCTCGGAGTATTGCAGGAGTACAACCCTGCTCGAAAGGAATGTGGGACGTGGCCAAGCAGATCATTCACAAGCTGGTCGATGACCTGGACGGCGGGGACGCTGACGAGACCGTCAAGTTCGCGCTCGACGGTGTGCAGTACGAGATCGACCTCTCCGCATCCAACGCCGGTAAATTGCGCGACGTATTCGCGCCGTACATCGCGAACGGAACGAAGGTCGGTCGCGGGGGTGTGGTCGTGGGTGGCCGGGCCGCTCGGGGCCGGGGCGGCGCGACCGCCGACCGCGAGCAGAACCGGGCCATCCGCGAATGGGCCAAGAAGGCCGGCAAGGACATCTCCGACCGGGGCCGGATCCCGCAGGAGATCGTGGACGAGTACCACGCGAAGGCGGGGCACTGACCCCACCCTCGTCACGGGCGACGCGACGCCGGACCGGAGTGCGACTCCGGGCCGGCGTCGCCGTTTCCGGTCCGCTGTCACGGCTGCGCCACCGCGTCCCGGTCCTGTCGCCCGGTGCCGGATGTCCGGTCCGGCCCACCGTGCCGCGCTCGGTCGCGGCGGCCGGGAAGAAAACCCCGCCGGGGACGGTTGTCCACAGGCGGTGGAGACTTCATCCACAGGCTGTGGACGACCCGGCGGACGCATCGGTTGCCGCCTCCGGTCCACTCGACCGGCCGTTCGGGTGCCGGTCGAATTTCGCTCTGCGCGTACAGGCAGGGGCCCCGGAACACCTCCTGAGCGTGGACGGTTGTCAGAAACGACGTCGGAACGGTCATTCGCGAGGGCACACGACCTCAGCGGAGACGGTCCGCGGCGATAGAGTAAGGAGGCACGGACGCCCGTCCCGGACGTCCGCGCACCGGCCCCGCCGAGATCTGACCATCAAGGCGCACGGCACGTGAGGAGCACGAGGGCATGTTCGAGCGGTTCACCGACCGAGCGCGACGGGTTGTCGTCCTGGCCCAAGAAGAGGCCCGGATGCTCAACCACAACTACATCGGTACGGAACACATCCTGCTGGGCCTGATCCATGAGGGTGAGGGTGTCGCGGCAAAGGCCCTGGAGAGCCTCGGCATCTCCCTGGAGGGCGTGCGTCAGCAGGTCGAGGAGATCATCGGCCAGGGCCAGCAGGCGCCGAGCGGGCACATCCCGTTCACGCCGCGGGCCAAGAAGGTGCTGGAGCTGTCGCTGCGCGAGGCGCTGCAGCTCGGCCACAACTACATCGGCACCGAGCACATCCTGCTCGGCCTGATCCGCGAGGGCGAGGGCGTCGCCGCCCAGGTCCTGGTGAAGCTGGGCGCCGACCTGAACCGGGTCCGCCAGCAGGTCATCCAGCTGCTCTCCGGCTACCAGGGCAAGGAGCCGGCCGCCGCCGGTGCCGCGCCGGGTGAGGCCGCGCCGTCGACCAGCCTCGTGCTGGACCAGTTCGGCCGCAACCTGACCCAGGCCGCCCGCGAGGGCAAGCTCGACCCGGTCATCGGGCGCGAGAAGGAGATCGAGCGGGTCATGCAGGTGCTGTCCCGCCGCACCAAGAACAACCCGGTGCTGATCGGCGAGCCCGGCGTCGGCAAGACCGCCGTGGTGGAGGGCCTGTCCCAGAAGATCATCAAGGGCGAGGTGCCCGAGACGCTGAAGGACAAGCAGCTCTACACGCTCGACCTCGGTGCCCTGGTCGCCGGTTCCCGCTACCGCGGTGACTTCGAGGAGCGCCTGAAGAAGGTGCTCAAGGAGATCCGCACCCGCGGCGACATCATCCTGTTCATCGACGAGATCCACACGCTCGTCGGTGCGGGCGCGGCCGAGGGCGCGATCGACGCCGCCAGCATCCTCAAGCCGATGCTGGCCCGTGGTGAGCTGCAGACCATCGGCGCCACCACGCTCGACGAGTACCGCAAGCACCTGGAGAAGGACGCCGCTCTGGAGCGTCGTTTCCAGCCGATCCAGGTGGGTGAGCCGTCGCTGGCCCACACCATCGAGATCCTCAAGGGCCTGCGGGACCGCTACGAGGCGCACCACCGCGTCTCCATCACCGACGCCGCCCTGGTCGCCGCCGCGACGCTCGCCGACCGGTACATCTCCGACCGGTTCCTGCCGGACAAGGCGATCGACCTGATCGACGAGGCGGGCGCCCGGATGCGGATCCGCCGGATGACCGCGCCGCCGGACCTGCGCGACTTCGACGAGCGCATCGCCCAGGTGCGCCGCGACAAGGAGTCCGCGATCGACGCGCAGGACTTCGAGCGGGCCGCGCAGCTGCGCGACACCGAGAAGCAGCTGCTGGGCCAGAAGGCGCAGCGGGAGAAGGAGTGGAAGGCCGGTGACCTGGACGTCGTCAGCGAGGTCGACGACGAGCAGATCGCCGAGGTGCTCGGCAACTGGACCGGCATCCCGGTCTACAAGCTGACCGAGGAGGAGACCTCGCGCCTGCTGCGCATGGAGGACGAGCTGCACAAGCGCGTCATCGGCCAGGAGGACGCGGTCAAGGCGGTCTCGAAGGCGATCCGGCGTACCCGGGCCGGCCTGAAGGACCCGAAGCGCCCGTCCGGCTCGTTCATCTTCGCCGGCCCGTCCGGCGTCGGTAAGACCGAGCTGTCCAAGGCGCTCGCCGAGTTCCTGTTCGGCAGCGAGGACGCCCTCATCCAGCTCGACATGTCGGAGTTCCACGACCGGTACACGGTGTCCCGGCTCGTCGGTGCCCCTCCCGGCTACGTCGGCTACGACGAGGGCGGGCAGCTGACCGAGAAGGTGCGTCGCCGGCCGTTCTCGGTGGTCCTCTTCGACGAGATCGAGAAGGCCCACCCGGACGTGTTCAACACGCTCCTCCAGATCCTGGAGGACGGGCGCCTCACCGACGGCCAGGGCCGGATCGTGGACTTCAAGAACACGGTCATCATCCTGACCACCAACCTCGGTACGCGCGACGTCGCCAAGGCGGTGTCGCTGGGCTTCCAGGCCTCTGAGGACTCCGAGTCGAACTACGACCGGATGAAGCAGAAGGTCAACGACGAGCTCAAGCAGCACTTCCGGCCCGAGTTCCTGAACCGGATCGACGACACCATCGTCTTCCACCAGCTGCGCGAGACCGAGATCCTCTCGATCGTCGACATCATGATCCAGCGCATCGAGACCCAGCTGCGCAACAAGGACATGGGCCTGGAGCTGACCGACAACGCGAAGAAGTACCTCGCGAAGAAGGGCTTCGACCCGGTGCTGGGCGCGCGGCCGCTGCGTCGCACGATCCAGCGCGACATCGAGGACAACCTGTCCGAGCGGATCCTGTTCAACGAGCTGACCCCGGGTCAGATCGTGGTCGTGGACTGCGAGGGCGACCCGGAGAACATCGACAAGTCCAAGCTCGTCTTCCGGGGCGCGGACCGGCCGGACGCCGTGCCGGACGCGGTCCCGGCGGACCTCGGCGGCACCGCCGCCACGGGCGCTGACGACGCCGCGTAAGTCCGCACAGTTCGAGGGCGACGGCCCCGGTAGGCGAAAGCCACCGGGGCCGTCGCCTTCCCCACGCC
Organism: Micromonospora sp. ATLC20; assembly: GCF_057196585.1. Classification (NCBI taxonomy): domain Bacteria; kingdom Bacillati; phylum Actinomycetota; class Actinomycetes; order Micromonosporales; family Micromonosporaceae; genus Micromonospora; species Micromonospora sp. ATLC20. The sequence continues at coordinate 26,565 of NZ_JBXUOV010000044.1, read as the reverse complement.
CACCCACGCCCACCCACGCTTACCCACGCGCCCTCCTCGCCCTCCCCGCCCGCCCTTGCCGTGGTCGATCATGAGGTTGACCGCACTTGGCGCCCCATTTGTCGCCGCCAACTTCATGATCAACGGGGCGAGCCGAGGGCGGGCGGAGGCGGGGTCGGGGTGGGGTGGGGGCCGTCAGGGGAGGGGGACGGCGGGGCCGTCGCCGGCCAGGCGGAAGAACGCCTCGCCCACCGGTTCCACCAGGCCGTCGGTGACCAGGCCGGCCAGCGCTCGCGCCCGCTGCACGTCGTCGTGCCACACCTGATCCAGCCGCTGGTGCGGCACCGGGCCGGTGGACTCCCGCAGCACCGCGAGCAGCAGTCCGCGTACCTGCCGGTCGGTGCCGGCATAGCGCTGCGTCCGGCGGGTCGGTCCCTCAGGCGCGGCCTGCCCGGAGGCCCGCCAGGCGCAGCTCGACTCGACCGGGCAGATCGCGCAGCGTGGCGCGCGGGCGGTGCAGACGACGGCGCCGAGTTCCATGAACGCGGCGCTGGCGAGCGCGGCGGCGGCCGGCTCGGGCGGCAGCAGTTCCTCGGTGGCGACCAGGTCGGCCGGGCGGGTGGTGGGGCCGGCGTCGGGTTCACCGGCGATCGCCCGGCACACCACGCGCCGGACGTTGGTGTCGACCACCGGGTGCCGCTGCCCGTACGCGAACGCGGCGACCGCGCGGGCCGTGTACGTGCCGACGCCGGGTAGCGCCAGCAACTGGTCGAGCCGGTCGGGCACCACGCCGCCGTGGCGTTCCACGATCGCCACCGCGCACTCGCGCAGGCGTACCGCCCGGCGGGGGTAGCCGAGCCGTCCCCACATCCGGATCGCCTCGGCCGGGGTGTCCTCGGCGAGCGCGCGTGGTTCGGGCCAGCGGGCCAGCCACGCCTCCCAGGCGGGCACCACCCGGACCACAGGGGTCTGCTGGAGCATGACCTCGCTGACCAGGATCGCCCAGGCACCGATGCCGGGCTTGCGCCAGGGCAGGTCGCGGGCGTTGCGCTCGTACCACCGGCTGACCTGGGTGGCGAATGTGGGATCGGACATCGCGCCGCCGATCATGTCACGGCTGTCTTTCCCGCAGGTTGGGCGGGCCGGGTGGCCGGTCGCGATCGATCATGGACGACGGGGCAGAATGTCCGAATGAACGAGCTCGCGATCACCGTCATCGGCCGGGACCGGCCGGGCATCGTGGCCGACGTCGCGGAGGTCCTCGCCCGCCTCGGCGCGAACCTCACCGACTCCACGATGACCCGGCTGCGTGGACACTTCGCGATGACCCTGATCTGCGTGGGCCCGGCCGCCGCCGACGTCGAGGCCGAGCTGGCCCCGCTCGCTGCCGACGGGCACCTGCTGGCGACCGTACGCGCGGTCACGCCCGACGGCGGCAGCGAGCCCACCGGGGAGCCGTACGTGCTCGCGGTGCACGGCGCCGACCGGATGGGCATCGTCGCGGCCATGACCCGGGTGCTGACCGACGCGGGCGGGAACGTGACCGACCTGAGCACCCGGCTGACCGGTTCGCTGTACGTGGTGGTCGCCGAGGTCGAGTTGCCGCCGGGCGTGTCGGACGAGGTGGCCGGCCGGCTCACCCGCGTCGCCGCGGAGCTGGGTGTGGGGGTCAGCCTCCGCCCGGCGGACACGGATCTGCTGTGACCGGGCCGGAGTACGCGGGCCTGGGCGGCTGGACCCCGGAGAAGCTCGGCGTCCCCGGTGCGGTACGCCCGGTGGTCACCGCCCCGGAGCCGGTGCTGAGCCAACCTGGTCCGGAGGTCGACCCGACGTCTGCCGAGGTGGTGCGGCTCGCCGCCGACCTGGTGGCCACGATGCGCGTCTCGCCCGGTTGCGTGGGCCTGGCTGCGCCGCAGGTCGGGGTGAGCGCGCAGGTGTTCGCGGTGGACGTGACGGGGCATCCGAAGGCGGTCACCGTGCACGGCACGTTCGTGCTCTGCAACGCCCGCGTGGTCGAGGCGTCCCGGTGGAAGGCCGGCCGGGAGGGCTGCATGTCGGTGCCGGACCTGACCGGCGACGTGAAGCGGGCCAGCCGGCTGGTGGTCGAGGGCGCGCTTCCCGGCAGCGGCGAGCCGGTCCGGCTGGTGACCGACGGCTTCGAGGCGCGGGCGCTCCAGCACGAGATCGACCACTGCGCCGGGCTGCTCTTCCTCGACCGGGTGGCCGGCGCGCACGCGATCTACCAGCGCAAGGTCTACCTCTGACGGTGGCCGTCGGAATCCAGTGTGGACGAGCGTGGCCGTACGGCGGCGGGTCCTCGGCGCGTCGGACCGGCGAGCCGTGCGCCGCGCGGCTACGGTAGGCGCATCATGCGTCTGACGGTCGGCCCCCTGCCCCCTGCCGTGTACTGGCGGCGTCGTGCCGTCGTGCTCGGAGCGGGGCTGCTCTTCCTGATTGTCCTGTTGTATTCCTGCACCGGTACGGACCGCAACACCGGCGCTCCGGGCACGGACCCGTCCCCGAGCGGCTCCGCCGGCGCTCAGCCCGACCCGTCCGGCTCGGTGCTGACCCCGCAGTCGGGCAACCCGTCACCGACACCGGGTGAGGCCGGCGGCGGTGGCGCGAACAACGGCGGCGGAAACACCGGCGGCGACGGCGGGAACACCGGCGGGGGCGCGAACAACGGGGGCGGCACCGGCAACGGCGGCGCTACCGGTCAGCCGGTCTCCGACGACGGCACCTGCACCGACTCCGAGCTGCTGGTGACCCCGGTGGCGGTTCCTGCCACCGCCCAGCGGGGCACTGTGGTCACGCTGCGCCTCAAGGTCAAGAACGTGTCGAACCGTACGTGCAGCCGGGACGTCGGCGCCGACCTCCAGGAGCTGTACGTCAAGTCGGGCGCGGAGAAGATCTGGTCGTCGGACACCTGCGGCACCGGCAAGGGCTCGGACGTTCAGTCGTTCACGCCGAACTTCGAGCGCTCCTACGAGCTGGGCTGGAACGGCCGGCTGGACAACAAGTGCGCGAACGGGCTGGCGAGCGGTGAGTTCGCCGCGATCGGCGCGTACCAGGTGTTCGCCCGGGTCGGCACCAAGATCAGCGAGCCGGTGAAGCTGACCGTCACCGGCTGAGCGGTCGGTCAGACGTACCGTTCGAGGATGCTGGCCTCGGCGAGCCGGGACAGGCCCTCGCGGACGCCGCGGGCGCGGGCGTCGCCCACGCCCTCGACCGCCTGGAGGTCTTCCACGGTCGCGCCGAGCAGCCGCTGGAGGCTGCCGAAGTGCACCACCAGCCGGTCGACCACGGCGACCGGCAGCCGGGGCACCTTCGCCAGCAGGCGGAACCCGCGCGGGCTGACCGCGGCGTCGAGCGCGTCGGAGGCGGACGGGTAGCCGATCGCCTTCGCCACCGCCACGAGGTCGATGAGCTCGGTGGCGCTGAGCAGGTCGAGTTCGACGAGCGCCTCGTCGAGCGTGCGCGACTTGCGGCCGGTCGGCAGGTAGTCGCGGATGACGAGGGTGCGGTCGGCGTCCACGCCGGCCATCAGCTCGTCGAGCTGAAGGGCCAGCAGACGGCCGTCGGTGCCCAGCTCCACCACGTAGCCGGCGATCTCGTCGGCGATCCGCCGGACCATCTCCAGCCGCTGCACCACAGCCACCGCGTCGCGGACGGTGACCAGATCCTCGATCTCCAGCGCGGAGAGCGTGCCGGAGACCTCGTCCAGCCGCAGCTTGTAGCGCTCCAGCGTGGCGAGCGCCTGGTTGGCGCGGGACAGGATGGCCGCCGAGTCGTCCAGCACGTGCCGCTGGCCGTTGACGTAGAGGCTGATGATCCGCATCGACTGGCTGACCGAGATGACCGGATAGCCGGTCTGCCGGGCCACCCGCTCGGCGGTGCGGTGCCGGGTGCCGGACTCCTCGGTGGGGATGGACGGGTCGGGCATCAGGTGTGCGCCGGCCTGCACGATCCGGGTGCCGTCGCTGGACAGCACCACCGCGCCGTCCATCTTGCACAGCTCCCGGACCCGGGTGGCGGAGAACTCCACGTCCATCGGGAAGCCGCCGGTGCAGATCTGCTCGACCACCTTGTCGTAGCCGAGCACGATCAGCGCGCCGGTGCGGCCGCGCAGGATCCGTTCCAGGCCGTCCCGCAGGGCGGTGCCCGGAGCCATCAGGGCGAGGTTGGCGCGCAGCGGATCGGCGCCGGCCCCGGTGCCGACGCTTCCGTTGACGCTCACGCTGATGGCACGAGCGGGGTTGCCGGTCACGGCGCCGGTACGGGCGTGCGGCGTCGCCGTTGCGGGCTTGGTGGCATCGCGGTCGATCGGCACGGGCACAGTCTACGGACTGCCATGCGGTGGGTGCTCTCGTGGTTACTGTGATGTGTCACGATGCCCGGCTCGGGCGGGTCGGTGCGGCCTGCGTGGCCTGCCCGGAAACGCCCACCGTGTCACTCCGCCGACGCGCGTGCGGCCGCCTGGAGGGCGGCCCGCACGTCGGTGACCTCGATCACCCGCATGTTCTCCGGCCCGGCGCCGCTGCTCTCGGGCCCGCACCCGGGCGGCACGAGGGCCAGCCGGAAGCCGAGCCGGGCGGCCTCGGCCAGTCGGCGGGGCACCGCGCCGACCCGGCGGACCTCACCGGTCAGGCCCACCTCGCCGATCGCCACCAGGTGCGGGTTGAGCGCCAGGTTGAGCCCGCCGGAGGCGACAGCGAGCGCCACCGCCAGGTCGGCTGCCGGCTCCACCACCCGGATGCCGCCGACGGTGGCGGCGAAGACCTCCCGGTCGTGCAGCGTGAGCCGCTCGGTGCGGCGCTGGAGCACCGCGAGGACCATCGCGAGCCGGGCGCTGTCGAGGCCGGAGACGGTACGCCGCGGCGAGCCGGCGACGGTGGCGCCGATCAGTGCCTGCACCTCGGTCACCAGCGCCCGGCGCCCCTCCATCGCCACCGTCACGCAGGTGCCCGGCACCGGTTCGGAGTAGCGGGTCAGGAACAGGCCGGACGGGTCGGCCAGGCTGCTGATGCCGCCCTCGTGCATCTCGAAGCAGCCCACCTCGTCGGCCGCGCCGAAGCGGTTCTTCACGCCGCGCACCATGCGCAGCGAGGAGTGCTTGTCGCCCTCGAAGTGCAGCACCACGTCGACCAGGTGCTCCAGCACCCGGGGGCCGGCCACCTGGCCGTCCTTGGTGACGTGCCCGACCAGCACGGTGGCGATGCCGCGCTCCTTGGCGACCGCGACGAGGGCGGCGGTGACCGCGCGGACCTGGGTGACGCCGCCGGGCACGCCCTCGGTGCCGGTGGTCGAGATGGTCTGCACCGAGTCGAGCACCAGCAGGCCCGGCTTGACCGCGTCGAGGTGGCCGAGCACCGCCGACAGGTCGCTCTCGGCGGCCAGGTAGAGCTGGTCGTGCAGGGCGCCCATCCGCTCGGCGCGCAGCCGCACCTGGCTGACCGACTCCTCGCCGCTGACCACCAGCGACGGGCTGCCGGCCCCGGCCGCCCACTGCTGGGCCACGTCGAGCAGCAGCGTCGACTTGCCCACGCCGGGCTCACCGGCGAGCAGCACCACCGCGCCGGGGACCAGCCCGCCGCCGAGCACCCGGTCGAGCTCGCTCACGCCGGTGGGACGCGCACGGGCGGGCGCGGCGCTGATCGTGGCGATCGGCCGGGCCGGCTCGGCCGGCATCCGCGAGCTGACCACCCGGCCGGAGACCAGCGGGCCGGTGACGGTGCACTCGACCACCGAGCCCCATTCGCCGCACTCGGGGCACCGGCCCACCCACTTCGGGGGCTGGTGGCCGCAGGCGTCGCACTCGTAGGCCGGTCGGGGTTCGCGGGTCGCGGCGCGACCGCGGCCGGCGCCGGCACGGGAGGGGGTCGATCGGGGCGAGGTCACCACCGGACGCTAACCGGCCCGTACGACGAAAGCCCACCCGAAACGGCGACACCGCCGGCGTGGCGCTGGCCACGGCGGCGGTGCCGACGGAAGGAGGGAGAGGTCAGTGGCCGCCCTCGGCGCCGCCGTCCTCACCGGCGTGCTCACGCGGGTTCACGATCTTCGACGGCGTGGCCTCCGCGGTCAGCGGGATGCCGATCGGCGCCGGGGTCTTGACGACCCTGCCGTCGCCGAAGTCGAAGGTCAGGTTGACCTGCTGGCCGACGAGCAGCTTCTCGTTCAGGCCGACGAGCTGGAGGAACCGCGGGTTGCCGGCGTTGAGCTGGGCGTAGCTGAGCGCCGGGATCTCGATCCGGGCCGGCTGACCGGCGGGCGCGGACTCGCTCTCGCTCGGCGACGGGCTGGCCGACGGCGACCCGGTCACCTCCAGCGACTGGCTCGGCGACGCGCTCGGGTCGGACGCGGTCGGCGAGGTGGTGACCGGCTCGGTGGGCGAACCGGTCGGGGTGGCGGCGCCGCTCTCGCCCGCGCCGGAACCGGTGAGCACGATCTCCCGCGCGCTGTCGGTCGTGACCGTCACGGTCACCGGCTTCTCGCTGTCGTTGTAGATCACCACGTTGACCGGCGCGTTCGACCCGGCCTCGTAGCCCTTCGGGCCCGGGAACTGCACGTAGAGCCCGCGCACCTTGTAGAGGTTGTCGGAGGTCTGGACGTTGACGCCCTGTACCGACGGGATCTTGTTGGCGGTCTCGGAAATCTGCCCGGCGCCGCACCCGGACAGCAGCAGGCTCGCCGCCGCCGTGCCGGCCAGCAGCAGGGCCGGCCCCCGGGAACCCCTGATCGAGCGCGTCACGTCGGTCCTCCTCGTCACGATCCCCGCCCGGTCGACCACCGGGCACGGGGTGGCCATACCCGCGCAGACCGCGCTCCAGGGTAGTTGGAGCTGATCGAGGCCCGCACGCGGACCCGGCAATACCACCTCGGGAGGGACCGCTCAGACGACCCGGCCGCTCGTCACCAGCAGCACCACATCGATGAGCGCCACCACCAGCACCGCCCGGAAGGCGGTCGCCGAGCGGCCGGCGGCCGCGCGTCCCGCGTACCAGCCGACCGCCGGCACGGCCACGGCGGCGGCGACCGCCGACAGGCCGGCCCACGACGGCGGCCCGGGCGGGCCGAAGACCAGCGCGACGGTGGCCGCGAGCAGCAGCCCGGCGGCGGCCAGCCGGCTGCCGACCGGCCCGAGCCGGTGCGGCAGGCCGTGCACCCCGGTCCGGGCGTCGTCGGCCAGGTCCGGCAGCACGTTCGCGAAGTGCGCGCCGGCGCCGAGGAGCGCGGCGGCGGCCACCAGCCACGCCGGGGGCATCGGCGAGCCGGGCAGCGCCAGCACCACGAACGCGGGCAGCGCGCCGAACGAGACCGCGTAGGGCAGCACCGACACCGGCGTCGACTTCAGCGGCCGGTTGTAGAGCAGCGCGGAGACCAGGCCCAGCGTGGCGCAGCCCGCCGCGGCCGGGCCGCCGGCCAGCGCGAGCACCGGCACGGCGACGGCGGCCACCGCGGTGGCCGCGGCCAGCGCCGGCCGGGCGACCTCGCCGGTGGTCACCGGTTTGTCGGTACGCCCCACCGCCGCGTCCCGGTCGGCGTCGATCAGGTCGTTGCTCCACCCGACCGCGAGCTGGCTGGCCAGCACCGTCAGCGCCACCGCCACCACGCCTGCCACGGAGTGCCCGGCACCGGCGGCGAGCAGCGCGGCGACCACTGTGACCGCCGCCGCGGGCTCCGGATGGCTCGCCCTGACCAGCCCTAACACCCGCGTCGACATAAGAGAAGTCTGGTCGTTACCGGGCAGTCGTGCCACGCTCGACGCATGCCCGACGCGTCGCCGGTGTCCACTCCGTACCGGGTGCTGCCGCCGAACGACCCCCGGCAGTACGACGACCTGGCCGGCGAGTGGTGGCGGCCGGACGGCGCGTTCGCGATGTTGCACTGGCTGGCCCGGGCCCGGGCGGCGCTGGTACCGGCGGCGTCCACGCCGGACGATCTGCTCGTCGACCTGGGCTGCGGCGCCGGGCTGCTGGCGCCGCACCTGGCCGGCAAGGGCTACCACCACGTCGGGGTGGACCTGACCCGCTCCGCGCTCGACCAGGCCGCCGCGCACGGCGTGACGGTGGTCCGGGCCGACGCCACGGCGGTGCCGCTGGCCGACGGCTGCGCGGCGGTGGTCTCCGCCGGTGAGCTGCTGGAACACGTACCGGACTGGCGGCGGGCGGTAGCCGAGGCGTGCCGGCTGCTGCGCCCGGGTGGCCTGCTGGTGCTGGACACGCTCAACGACACGTTGCTGGCGCGGCTCGTCGCCGTGGAACTGGGCGAACGGCTGCCCACCGTGCCGCGCGGCATCCACGATCCGCGGTTGTTCGTCGACGCCCGCGCACTGGTCGCCGAGTGCGCCCGGCACGGCGTGTCGCTGACGGTGCGCGGGGTCCGCCCGCAGTTGGGCGGCACGCTTGCCTGGCTGCTGCGCCGTATGCGCGGCGGCGCCGACCGTCCGGGCAGGACCGAACCGCGCATCGTGCCGACCCGGTCGACAGCGGTGCTGTACCAGGGCTGGGGGCGCCGGGGCGGGTAGCCGGGGCCGCCCGGGGTAAAGGACGCCGAGAAGGGGGCGACATGACTGTGCACGCGCTGGAGGCGGCCCGCCGGTTGGCGCCGCGACTGGCCGCCCGCGCGGCCGAGCACGACCGCGACGGCTCGTTCCCCGTGGACGACTTCGCGGACCTGCGGGAAGCAGGGCTGTTCGGCCTGATGGTGCCCCCCGAGTTGGGCGGTACGGGCGCGAGTTTCGCCGAGTACGCCGCCGTCGCCACCGAACTGGCCCGGGGCAACGGCGCCACAGCGCTGGTGTTCAACATGCACGCCTCGGTCACCGGGGCGCTGGGCGCGGTCACCGAGGAACTGGCCGAGGCGCTCGGCGTACCGGACGAGGCCCTGGCGGCGCGGGACCGGCTGCTGCGCGCGGCTGCGGACGGCGCCTGGTACGCGGTGGCGATGAGCGAACGCGGCGCCGGCGCCCGGTTGTCGCAGCTCAGCACCGTCTACGAGCCGGTCGACGGCGGCTGGCACATCAAGGGCAGCAAGACGTTCTGTTCCGGCGCCGGGCACCCGGACGGCTACCTGGTGGCCGCCCGCAGCGCCGCCGACCAGTCGGTGGTGTCGCAGTTCCTGATCCCGGCCGGGGACGGGATCACCGTCGAGCCCACCTGGGACTCGCTCGGCATGCGGGCCACCTCCTCGCACGACGTGCACCTGGACGTGACGGTCCCGGCCGACCGGCTGCTCGGCGGCGTCGAAGGGCTGGCCCTGGTCGTCGCCCAGCTCATGCCGCACTGGCTGGTGGCGAGTTACGCGGCGGTCTACGTCGGCGTGGCCCGGGCCGCCATCGACGCGGCGGCCGAGCACCTCAACGTCCGCAACCTCGCCGGGCTGCCCGCGGTGCGGGCCCGCCTGGGCCGGGCCGACGCGGCCACCGCCGCCGCCGAACTGGTGGTCGCCGAGGCGGCCCGCCGGGTCGACGAGGCGCCCGGCGACGCCGAGACGAACCGCTGGGTGTGGCGGGCCAAGCTGCTCGCCGGCACCACCGCCGCCGAGGTCGCGGCCTCCATGCTGGAGGCGGCTGGTACGTCGGCGACCCGGCGCGGGCATCCGCTGGAGCGGCTCTACCGGGACGCCCGCTGCGGCTCGCTGCATCCGGCCACGTCCGACGTGTGCGCCGACTGGCTCGGCATCGCCGCGCTGGGCGGCGACCCGGACCGGGACAGCGCGCTCCCTCGTTGGTGACCAGGGTTGGTGCGAGAGATGAGGGAGGGGTGGGGGACGTGGGCATGCCGGTGATAGCGGGTCTGGGTACGGCGCAACCGCCGGCCGCGATGCAGGACGAACTGTGGACGGGCTTCTTCGCGAAGCACTTCCAGGGGAACACCAGGGCGCTGGCCGAGCGGATCTTCGCGAACTCGGGCGTCACCCGGCGGCAGGCGGCGGTCAACCCGCTGCTGGAGGACGTCTCGGAGTGGCCGACCGAGCGCCGGATGCGCCGCTACCAGGTCGAGGCGCTGCCGCTGGGCAAGGAGGCGGTCAGCCGGGCACTCACCGCCGCCGGCCTGGACGCCTCCGACATCGGGCTGTTTATCGTCTGCTCCTGCACCGGGTACGCCACCCCGGGGCTGGACATCCTGCTCGCCCGGGACCTGGGCATGTCCCCGAGCACCCAGCGCATGTTCGTCGGGCACATGGGCTGCTACGCGGCCCTGCCCGGGCTGGGCGCGGCGAGCGACTTCGTCACCGCCCGCGGGCGGCCCGCGCTGCTGCTCTGTGCGGAGCTGACCAGCCTGCACATCCAGCCGCCGGGTGCCCGGGTGGACACCCAGCAGATCGTCTCCCACGCGCTGTTCTCGGACGCCGCGGTCGCCGCCGTGGTCGTCCCCGGCGGCCGGGGGTACGCGCTGCGCGAGGTCACCTCGGTCACCGACACCTCCACCGCGGACCACATGACCTGGGACGTCACCGACACCGGTTTCCGGATGGGGCTGTCGCCGAAGGTGCCGCAGGTCCTGTCCCGGCACGTGCAAAAACTGGTCGACGACCTGCTGGCGCGGCACGGGTGCGAGCGCTCCGACGTGGACGGCTGGGCGGTGCACCCGGGCGGGCCGCGGATCCTCAACGTGGTGGAGCGTGAGCTGGCCCTGCCGCCGGACGGGCTCGCCGCGTCCCGGGGGACGCTCGCCGAGCACGGCAACTGCTCGTCCCCGACCGTGCTGCTGATCCTGGACCGGCTGTGGCGTACGGAGCCGTCGCCGCCGCGCTGGGTGGTGATGCTCGCGTTCGGACCGGGCCTGACGCTCTACGCGGTGCTGCTGGAACGGGTGGGCTGACGGCTCGCCCCGCCCGGGCCGCGCGGATACGCTGCCGTCATGGCCTCCGACGAGCGGGACGGGCGGGTACCGCTGACCGTCCTGACCGTTCTGGCACTGGCGGCCGGCGCGGCCTGGTGGCGGGCGGCGGCACCGGAGCCGGGTGCGGCCACTGCCGTGCCGGCGCCGCCCGCGAGCGCCGAACCGATCGCCCGCACCTGGCGGGTCGACCCGTCGACAGGCGACGCCTGGCCGGCACGACCGGGGCGCGACCCGACGCCCAGGGCACTCCGTGGGCCGGCCACGGCACCGGACCGGTCGGTGGTGCTCCGGGTCGAGGAGGACGGCACCTCGCGTGTGCTCCAGGTGTCGCACGTGGTGTGGCGGGAGACGTCCGACCTGACGCCGGACGGGCCGCCCGTCGTACGGCAGGTGAACCCCTCGCGGGGCGACGACTACCGGCTGACGGTGAGCTGCTCCGGGGACGGGGCGGTCGCCGTGCAGCTCTCCGGTACCGGGTCCGGCGACGCGCGTCGGTTCCTCCGGTGCGGCGGGCGGCTGGAGCTGCCCTTGCTGGGCGGCACCGGCGCGCCGGTGCTGGTGCGGTTCACCGGCGTACGCGGCCGGGCCGAACTGGACGCCCGGCTCGAAGCGCTCTACTGACCGCCGTCGCGCCGGCCCTCAGCCGCCCAGCCGGGCCAGGTCGGCGCCGTAGTCCGACAGCGGGCCCAGCTCCGGCACCACCCGGATCAGCGAGCCCTGCCGGTCCACGAGCAGCGCGGCGGCGGTGCCGGGATGGGCGGACAGGTGCAGGTAGGAGCGCAGGCCGCCGGCCGGGTCGCCGAGCGGGCGTACCCCGGGGACGCTCGCGGGTCCGGCGCTGCGGCCCTCGGTCACGGTGACCACCGTGACGCCGGGCGGCGCGGCGCGCGCCGCGGTGCCGACCTGCTCGGCGCAGGCGCAGGCGTCGACGAGGATGATCATGGCGGGCAGCAGGCTGCGCAGCGGTACCGGTGTGTCGTCGGCGCCGACCAGGTCCAGCGCGGGCAGTGGGCCGACCGGTTGCGGCGCGGTGGTGGAGCGGGGGAGCACCGTCGGCGCGCCGGACCGCGTGGTGGTACGCGGCCAGGTGACGGCGGCCAGCCCGGCGAGTGTGACGAGCACCGACACGAGCAGGATCAGCACCGGCAGCCCGAGGCGGGCCGGAACGGTACGCCGGCCGGAGCCCTGCCGCGCGCGGCGCAGCTCCCGGCGGACCTGCCGGGCCTCGTCGGCGAGCGCCGAGGCGTCGTCCGGGACGACCACCCGGCCCCACTCCGGAGGCAGGCCGGGCAGCCCGTCCGGCTGCCCCTGGCCGTCAGCGTCAGGCACGCCCATCGGACCCCCAGGAACGTCTCGGTGAGCGGACGTCACGTCCCTCACCAGCGTCCCGCACCGACCGCCGTAACGCCACACCTGGGCGCGGACGGAGTTGCGGAGCTACCATGGAAGGAGCGCATTGCCCTAGATCTGGACGCTCCCGTCACCCCTTACCGGGTTGTCACGTGTTCCTCACGGAGCGTGTCGAAAGCATCGGTTTGACCGCCTGTCAAGCTGAAGAAATACCTCTCACAGGGCCCCTGAGCTGCGCCAACGATCAGGACAGCGGTGAGACATCGGTGCCTGAGCGTGTTACCCTAGACACAGCGAAAGGGGTTTCGAACCTATGGTTTTCAGTGTCGGCGAGACCGTTGTTTACCCCCACCACGGGGCCGCACTCATCGAGGCAATCGAGACTCGGGTCATCAAGGGCGAGCCCAGGGAATACCTCGTCCTGAGGGTCGCGCAGGGTGACCTGACGGTCCGGGTGCCCGCCGAGAACGCCGAGATCGTGGGTGTGCGCGAGGTGGTCGGCGAAGAGGGCCTGGGCAAGGTCTTCGACGTGCTCCGTGCACCGCACACCGAGGAGCCGACCAACTGGTCGCGGCGTTACAAGGCGAATCTGGAGAAGCTGGCCTCCGGAAACCCGCTGAAGGTGGCCGAGGTCGTCCGCGACCTGTGGCGCCGGGAGCGGGAGCGGGGCCTGTCGGCGGGCGAGAAGCGGATGCTCGCCAAGGCTCGTGACATCCTCGTCGGCGAGGTCGCGCTGGCGGAGAAGAGCACCAAGGACGAGGCTGAGACGCTGCTCGACAAGGTGCTGACCGAGGCCTGATCCACGCCTCTGCCTCTACCCACCCCGCAGCGAACGAATCCGAGGACCGCGACGTGACCGCGCAGCTCAATCCGCGCGGTGACGTCGCGGTCCTCGTTCCTGCGGCAGGTGCCGGGGTACGCCTCGGACCCGGCGCCCCGAAGGCACTCCGGCTGCTCGCCGGTGAGCCGCTGCTGGTGCACGCGGTCCGCCGGATCGCCGCCGCACCCTCCGTGCACACGATCGTGGTGGCCGCGCCGGCGACCGAGGTCGAGGCGGTACGCGCGATGCTCGCCCCCGTGGCCCCGGTGACTGTGGTGCCCGGTGGCGCCGAACGCCAGGAGTCGGTGGCGGCGGCCCTCGCCGCGGTTCCCGCCGGTCCGGAGATCGTCCTCGTGCACGACGCGGCCCGCGCGCTCACCCCGCCCCACCTGGTCGAGTCGGTGGCCGCGGCGGTCCGCGACGGGCACGACGCGGTGATCCCGGTACTGCCGGTGGTCGACACGATCAAGGAGGTCGACGCGACCGAGCGGGTGCTCGGGACCGTCGACAGGTCCGCGTTGCGGGCGGTGCAGACGCCGCAGGGCTTCCGCCGGTCGGTGCTGACCGCGGCCCACCGGTCGGCGGGTGACGCGCTGACCGACGACGCCGGCCTGGTCGAGAAGCAGGGGATCCCGGTGACCTGCGTGCCCGGCTCCGAGCTGGCCCTGAAGATCACCCGCCCGTTCGACATGGCCCTGGCCGAACACCTCCTGACCACCGGCACCTGACGCCGCCCGCCCGCGGTCCCGTTCGCGGCTTCGAGATCTTGGTACGAACTGGCCCCCATGGGGGCCGTTTCCTACCAAGATTTACTCGTATCCCGGGGTCTGGAACGTGGATCCCACTTTTCGGTCGATGGTTGACCGGTGCGCTGGGGCGCGTCCGTGTTCGAGAGCTGGGCGGCGTCGGGCAGAGCGACGCTCCACTCGTACAGCCCACAGGCTTGCTTCATGGCCACGGCGGTAGCCAGCTGGAGACGTGCGATCTTCTGCCGCGTCGACCGTAAGAAGGAGCCCCAGGCGCTTGCACGAGGCAGAGGCGACACCGGGGCGTACGGCAACCGAAGCCAACCACAGCCCGGGCCGCGGTCAAGGCGCGACGCGTACCCTCTGGTCATGATCGTTCCTCGGGTGGCTGTCGGCACCGACGTGCACGCGTTCGCGGCCGGGCGGCCCTGCTGGGTCGCGGGTCTGCACTGGCCGGACCAGGACGGCCTGGCCGGGCACTCCGACGCCGACGTGGCGGCGCACGCCGCCTGCAACGCCCTGCTCTCCGCCGCCGGGCTCGGTGACCTGGGCGCGAACTTCGGCGTGGACCAGCCGGAATGGGCCGGCGCGTCCGGGGTGGCGCTGCTGACCGAGAGCGCACGCCGGGTACGGACGGCGGGCTTCCAGATCGGCAACGTGTCGGTGCAGGTCGTCGGCAACCGTCCCAAGATCGGGCCGCGCCGGGAGGAGGCGCAGCGGGTGCTCTCCGAGGCGGTGGGTGCGCCGGTGACCGTCTCCGCGGCCACCACCGACGGGCTGGGCTTCACCGGGCGCGGGGAGGGGCTGGCCGGGATCGCGGTGGCCCTGGTCTACGAGGCTCCGGCCGGCTGACGCGGTGACCGGGGACGCCGGTCACCGCGTCCACCCGATCAGTCGACGTCGGTGCAGACGTTGTGGGTGGTGCCGTGGAGCATCGTGATGGTCTTGTCGTAGGTGGGGGAGAACTCCACCCGGAACCGGCCGTCGACGATCCACAGCCCCTTCGGCAGCGTGCCGGCGTTCTCCCGGAAGCCGAGCAGCACCGGCCCGGTCACGTACCAGGTCATCGAGCCGTCGGTGCGGTAGACGACGAGGGCGGTGCCGCTCGCGTCCGCCGTCGAGGTGGCGCCGGTCTCCAGGTTCGTCACCCGGTTGATCAGAGCGCCGGTGAACAACTCCCGCTTCGGCGCACCGTCCGGGTATGTCTCGATCGTCAGCTTCCGCACCTCGTCCACGATCGGCTCGACCCGTACCGCGAACTCGCATCGCGCGCCGGCGGGCATCTCGAACGGCGCCTGGGGCGCCGGCTCCCAGGCACCCGGGGCGGGATGCCGCCCCGGCGCGGCGGACGCCGACCCCGGTAGGGCCGCGACCACCGCCACCGCGACGCTCGCCACCGCGATACTCATCCTGAACCGCATGTTCCACTCCATCCCTCGCTGGTCCGGGCGGCGAGCATCGCCGGGCCCGCTCACCACCGGCTCACCGCGTCGAGCGGCGGGCGTCGCGCGGGCGGACCCGGCCGGCCGGGTTCCTCACCATGCGATCACCGCCGGGCGACAACCCCGGGCCGGTACCGGGTCGTCCTGTTCGGTATGGAGTTCCGCCTGCTCGGGCCGTTCGAGGCCCGCCACGACGGCCGGCCGGTCGAGGTCGGCAGCCGGCGCCAGGAGCGTTGCCTGCTCGGGGTGCTGCTGCTCGACGTGGGCCGGGTGGTGCCGACCGACCGCCTCATCGACCTGCTCTGGAACGGCCGGCCGCCGCCCACGGCCCGCAGCGCGGTGCAGACGTACATCGGGCGGCTGCGGGGCTCGCTCAACCCGTACGGGGTGCGGATCAGTACCCGGGGTGAGGGCTACGTGGTGGAGGAGGACGGGCACCGGGTCGACGTCAACGAGTTCGCCGACCTGGTCCGGGCGGCCGGGAGAGCCGCCGATCCGGCCGAGCGGGTGCGGTCGCTCGACCGAGGGCTCGCCCTCTGGCGCGGGCCGTTGCTCGCCGACGCGGCGGACGACGAGTTGCGGGACCGGCTGCACGGCACGGTCGAGGAGCTGCGCCTGGTCGCCGTGGAACTGCGGGCCGAAGCGCAGCTCGCGCTGGGGCAGCACGCGCGGGCGATCACCGAACTGATGCCGCTGGCCGCTCGGCACCCGACCCGGGAACACCTCGTGGCGGTCCTGATGACCGCCCTGTACCGGGGTGACCGGCGGGCCGACGCGCTGCGCCTCTACCGCACCACCCGGGAACTGCTCGTGGCCGACTTCGGCGTCGAGCCGGGGCCCCGGCTCCGGGAGGTGCAGCGGCGGGTGCTCGCGGGCGACGACCGGCTGGACCGGGCCGGCCGGCCGATGCACGAGATCCGGGTCGGCGAGGAGAGCCTGCCGTGGAGCGTGGGCGGCCACCCGGCCCTGGACTTCTGCAACACGTTCGCCGGCTGGGGGCACGAGCCTCCGTTGCCCGGCGCCGAGTGGTTGCGCGGCTACCGGACCCTTGCCGTCTGGGCCGGTCACGTCGGGCTGGTGGACGAGGTCTCGACGAACCGGCTGCTGCACCTCGCCCGCCGTGACCCTGCGGCGGCGGAGGCGGTCCTCGGCGAGGCCCGTACGCTCCGCGCCGCGCTCTACGCCGGCCTGGTCGACCCGGACGACGGCCCGGCCTTCGAGACGGTCGCGCGGGCCGCCGAGGCCGCCGCCCGTACGCTCGTCTTCCGGCGTGAGGCCGACGGACGCGGCCGCTGGTGGCCGGACCTGGCGGCCGGGCTGCGGCTGCCGGTGCACGCCGCCGCGTTCAGCGGCGCGCAGCTGCTGGCCGATCCGGCCCGGTTCACGGTGCGGGTCTGCCCGGACCGGCGGTGCGGGTGGTTGTTCCTGGACGAGAGCGGACTGCGCCGGTGGTGCAGCCTGGGGACGTGCGGCGGCCGGGCGGGCGCGTCCTGCCGGAGTGCCTGACGCCGGGCACCCTCGGCGCGCGGTGGGGCCGGGCGGATACGCTCGCCGGGATGCCGAGTGACGCCGCCCCCGACCAGTCCGCCGCCGACGGTTACCTGCAACGCGCCCACCTGCTCGCCGAGCTGGGACGCTACGACGAGGGAATCGGCGAACTCACCGCGCTGATCGCGACCGAGCCGGCGCACGTGCCAGCGTTGACCATGCTGGCCCGGATGCACCTGGCCGCCGGCCGCCCGGCCGAGGCGCTCGCCGCCACCGAGGCCGCCGTCGAGAAGGCGACCGCCGGTCCCGAGGCGGTACCGGCGCTCGTGGCGCGCGGGTTCGCGCTGCTCGACCTCGAACGCTGGAAGCCCGCCGCCGCGACCGCCGACGAGATCCTGGCGCGCGCGCCGGGCGACGCGTACGCGCAGCGCAGTGCCGCCGCCCTGCTCTCCGCGTCGCGCAACGGGCAGGCGGCGCTGGACGCGGCATGGCGCGGAGTGGAGCTGTCGCCGGACGAGCCGGAGGCGCACCTGGTGCTCGGCCTGGTCGCGGTGCGGCTGCAACTGTTCGACCTGGCCGAGCGGGCCTACCGGGAGGCGCTGCGGCTGGACCCGGAGCTGGGCGACGCGGGGCAGGACGTGGGCGTGGCCCGGCTGGAACGCCGCCGGTACGCCGAGACGCTGGAACACCTGACCGCGCTGGCGGACCTGCCGGTGGCGCGCCCCGACCCGGTGCGGACCGTGGACGACGGCATCCGGCGGCTCCTGCTGTCGGTGGCCGGCTGGTCGCTGCTCGCGAGCGTGCTGGTCGCCGCGCTGGCCCCGGCCTCGTCCGGCGCGTCCCGGCTGTTCGCGGTGCTGGCGGTGGCCGGGACGGCGGTGCTGCTGCGTCGCCCGGCGACGTGGCGGCCCGGCCTGCGGGAAGCGATGTCACGCGGCCTGGTCGTGCCGGTCTACGCGGCCGCCGCCGCGGTGCTGCTGCTGCTCGTGTACGCGCTGGTCGGCGGCCCGTTGCCGCTGGTCGGGGCGATCACCGCGTCCGTGGTGGCCGGATTCACCGCGTTCGCTCGCCGGTGAGAGGGTAGGAGGACCGGAAACACCGGCTGAAGGAAGCGGGAACCAGTGCTCACCGTCAACGCCTACGCGGCGACGTCCGCGACCGAACCGCTCGCCCCGACCACCGTCGAGCGGCGCGATCTCGGACCGGACGACGTTCTCATCGACATCAAGTTCTCCGGCATCTGCCACTCCGACATCCACACCGCGCGCAGCGAGTGGGGCCCGACGCGCTACCCGATCGTGGCGGGTCACGAGATCGCGGGCGTGGTGCGCGAGGTCGGCTCCGCGGTCACCAAGTTCGCCGTCGGCGACCGGGTCGGCGTCGGCTGCCTGGTCGACTCGTGCCGGGAGTGCGACAACTGCCGCAAGGGGCTGGAGCAGTACTGCCTGAAGGGCAGCACCGGCACGTACGGCGGGGTGGGGCGGGACGGCAAGCCGACCCAGGGCGGCTACTCGCAGGCCATCGTGGTCACCGAGGACTTCGTGCTGCGCATCCCGGACGGCCTCGAGTTGGACGCCGCAGCGCCGCTGCTCTGCGCCGGCATCACCACGTACTCGCCGCTGCGGCACTGGAACGCCGGGCCGGGCCGGCGGGTGGCGGTGATCGGCATGGGCGGTCTCGGCCACATGGCCGTGAAGCTGGCCCACGCGATGTGCGCCGAGGTGACTGTGCTGTCCCAGTCGCTGAAGAAGCGGGAGGACGGGCTGCGGCTCGGCGCCGACCACTACTACGCGACAGCCGACGAGGACACGTTCACCGAACTGGCCGGCTCGTTCGACCTGATCATCAACACGGTGAGCGCGACCCTCGACATGGACGCGTACCTGCGGCTGCTCGCGGTGGACGGGACGCTGGTCAACGTGGGCGCGCCGGAGAAGCCGCTGTCGGTGCACGCGTTCTCGCTGATCCCGGCCCGGCGGTCGTTCGCCGGGTCGAGCATCGGCGGCATCGCCGAGACCCAGGAGATGCTCGACTTCTGCGCCGAGCACGGGCTGGGCGCCGAGATCGAGGTGATCGGAGCCGACAAGATCAACGATGCGTACGAGCGGGTGCTCGCGTCCGACGTGCGCTACCGCTTCGTCATCGACGCGTCCACGTTCTGACGACCGTGTGCGAAGGGGCCGCGTCCGTGCCGGGCGCGGCCCCTTCGCGCGTACGTCAGGACTTGCGCGCCCAGGTCCAGGCGTAGCCGTCGTCCTCGCAGGCGGCGGCCGCGTCGCAGAGGTCGAGCGGGCGGAACGTGTCCACCATGACCGCCAGCTCGTCGAAGAACTCCGCCCCGATCGACCGCTCGGCCGCGCCCGGCTGCGGGCCGTGGGTGAAGCCGGACGGGTGCAGCGAGATCGAGCCCTGCTCGATGCCGGAGCCGCGCCGGGCCTCGTAGTTGCCGCCGGTGTAGAACAGCATCTCGTCGGAGTCGACGTTGTGGTGGTTGTACGGCACCGGGATGGCGGCCGGGTGGTAGTCCACCTTGCGCGGCACGAACGAGCAGATCACGAAGTTCGGGCCCTGGAACGTCTGGTGCACGGGCGGGGGCTGGTGGATCCGCCCGGTGATCGGCTCGAAGTCGTGGATGGAGAACGCCCACGGGTACATGTGCCCGTCCCAGCCGACCACGTCGAACGGGTGGTTGGCGTAGACGTACTTCGTCCACCCACGCCTGTGCCTGACCAGCACCTCCACCTCCTCGCCGTCGACGAGCAGCGGGGTGTCCGGTCCCCGGACGTCGCGCTCGCAGTAGGGCGCGTGCTCCAGGAACTGCCCGCGTACGGAGAGGTAGCGCTTGGGCGGCCCGATGTGGCCGGACGCCTCGACGGCGAGCAGCCGGGTCGGTTCGTCGCCGGTGGGTACGAGGCGGTGGATGGTCGAGGTGGGGATGACGACGTAGTCGCCGGCGACCGCGTCGAGCACGCCGAACGGCGACTCGACCCGCATCGACCCGGCCTCCAGGTAGAGGCAGTGGTCGCCGGTGGCGTCGCGGAACAGCGGCGACGGCCGGTCGGCGAGCACGTACGCGATCCGTACGTCGTCGTTGGCGAGCAGGTACTGCCGGCCGAGCACCGGGTCCGCGCCGGTGCCGTCGAGCTTGTGCGTGCGCAGGTGGCGCGGCTTGAGCGGCAGGTTCGGCACGCGGGTGACTGTGGGCGGGGCGTACTCCTCGGCGGCAAGGATCGCGGTCGGCGCGTACCGGTGGTAGAGCAGCGACGAGTCGGAGGAGAAGCCCTCCTGGCCGACCAGTTCCTCCGCGTAGAGCGTGCCGTCGGGCTGGCGGAACTGGGTGTGGCGCTTGCGCGGCACGTCGCCGACGCTGCGGTAGTACGGCATCTCGCCTCCCGATATGTCCCGTTCTCCGGCCGGTGGCGTCCGATAATCGGACGCTGTTGTCCGTTCCTCGTAGCGTCCCGTACATTCTTGTCTCGTGTCAACGCAGGTGCCCCGCCTCCTCTCCGGCCTGGTGGACGACGCCGCGGTCTTCCCGCCCGGCAACGCCCCGCTGCCCGACGCGGTGACCGCGCACCGCACCCACCGCACCGCCTGGTACGCGGACATGGTCGGCCCGCTGCTGCTGCCCGCCTCGGAGATCCAGCGCGGGTCGCTGAGCGGCCTGGTGGACCCGGCCGAGGGCCTGGTCATCGGGCTGATCGGCGACACCGGCCTGGATCAGCTCCCGCAGGCACTGGACGCGCTCGCGCCCGACGGGGTGACCGCCCGGCAGATCGAGGCGCCGGTCGCCAAGCGCGGCGAGGATCCGCAACCCGGGCTGTCCGAGCTGATGACGCTCGCCGGCCGGCTCGACGGCACCGCCGTGTACGCCGAGATCCCGCTGACCTTCGGCCTGATGGGCGCGCTCGACACGCTCGCCGAGGCACGCGCCGCCGGGCTGTCGGTGGCCGCCAAGTTCCGCACCGGCGGGCTCGCCGCCGAGCTGTTCCCCACCCCGGCCGAGCTGGCCGCGGTGATCTGCGCCTGCCGCGACCGGAAGCTGCCGTTCAAGCTCACCGCCGGGCTGCACCACGCGATCCGGCACCGCGACCCGGAGACCGGCTTCAACCACCACGGTTTCGTTAACGTGCTCGGCGCGACGCTCGCCGCCGTCGGGGGCGCAGAGGTGGACGGCGTGGCCGAGCTGCTCGCCGCCACCGACCCGGTACGCGTGGTCGAGCCGGCCCGGGCGCACCGCGACGCCGAGCGCCCGCTCTGGGTCGGGTACGGCTCGTGCAGCATCTCCGAACCACTTACCGATCTGATCCGGCTGGGGCTGGTGAACGGAGGCTACGAGGCATGAGCGAACGCACCGAGCGGAGCGAGGGCCGTGAGGGCATGCCAGGCCGGCACGGCATGAGCGAACGCACCGAGCGGAGCGAGGGCCGTGAGGGCATGCCCAGTAAGCACGGCATGACCTGGGTTCCGGGTGTGGCAGGGTCGCCGTACGGGGTGACGAACCTGCCGTACGGCGTGTTCCGGCACGGCGAGGGCGAGCCGCGCGTCGGCGTCCGCATCGGTGACTTCGCGCTGGACCTGGCCGGCGCGGAGGCCGCCGGTCTGGTGCTGGCCGGCGGTGCGCTGGGTGAGCCGGCGCTCAACGCCTTCATGGCGCTCGGCCGCCCGCAGTGGACGGCGGTCCGGCAGCGGGTCGTCGAGCTGCTCACCGAGCCGGAGCACCGGGCGGCGGTCGAGCCGCTGCTGGTGCCGCTGCGCGAGGTCGAGATGGCGCTGCCGTTCGAGGTGGCCGACTACGTCGACTTCTACTCCTCGGAGCACCACGCCTCGAACGTCGGGCAGATCTTCCGGCCCGGGCAGCCGCCGCTGCTGCCGAACTGGAAGCACGTGCCGATCGGCTACCACGGCCGGGCCGGCACCGTGGTCGTCTCCGGCACCCCGGTGATCCGCCCGACCGGTCAGCGGGCCAGCGCGCAGGGCCCGACCACCGGCGCCTCGGTCCGGCTGGACATCGAGGCCGAGGTGGGCTTCGTGGTGGGTGTGCCGAGCCGGCTCGGCGAGCGGGTGCCGGTGGCCGACTTCGCCGACCACGTCTTCGGCGTGGTGCTCGTCAACGACTGGTCCGCGCGGGACATCCAGGCGTGGGAGTACCAGCCGCTCGGACCGTTCCTCGGCAAGTCGTTCGCCACCTCCGTCGCGGCCTGGGTGACGCCGCTGGAGGCGCTGGCCGACGCGTTCGTACCCGCGCCCGACCAGGATCCGCCGGTGCAGGACTACCTGCGCGACACGCCGCACCTCGGGCTGGACCTGACGCTGTCGGTCGAGTGGAACGGCGAGCGGGTCGCCGAGCCGCCGTTCGCCGGCATGTACTGGACCCCGGCGCAGCAGCTCGCGCACCTCACCGTCAACGGCGCGTCGCTGCGTACCGGCGATCTCTACGCCTCCGGCACCGTCTCCGGTCCGGAGCGTGGCCAGGTCGGGTCGTTCCTGGAGCTGACCTGGGGCGGGTCCGAGCCGGTCAAGTTCGCCGACGGCAGCGAGCGGACGTTCCTGGAGGACGGCGACACGGTGACGATCACCGCCACCGCGCCCGGCCCGGACGGCACCACTGTCGCTTTGGGCGAGGTCACCGGGACGATCCTCCCGGCCCGCTGAGATCCGACCTTCCGAACCGGCCCCGGTCGCACCCGATGTGCGACCGGGGCCGTTTCCTTCGGCGTTGATCGCTGGGATCACCTACGCCCCGGCCGGTGGCTTCTCCCGAGAGCTGCCCGCGGTGCCGGGCCGGGCGTACCAGCGGAAGCCGAAACAGGAAGGATCGAGCATGACCGAGTTGACCGGTGCCGTCTGGCGCACCAGCAGCCGCTCGAACGATCAGGGTCTCTGCGTCGAGGTGGCGACGAACGTGGTCGCCGCGCACGGCGTGGTGGGCGTACGCGACTCGAAGGACCCGGACGGTCCGGCGCTCGCGGTGAGCCCGCCGGGCTGGGCCGCGTTCGTCACCGCGCTGCGGGGCGGCACGTTCGGAGGCTGACCGCTCGCGCCCACACCGGTGCCCCGGCCGGGGCACCGGTGGTGGAAATGTCACCGGGAGGCTCCCCGTTTCCGGTCACGGCCCGTACCGTGTACGACACGGGAGGTGCCATGTCGACGGTGACGGTTTCCGCATTCATCGAAGCGCAGGACGCCGACCTGTGGCGACTGCTCACCGACCTCCCGGCCCGCGCCGACTGGCTCTCGGCGGTGGACGCGGTCGAGGTCGTCGGCACCGGCGGCTTCGGACCGGGCACCGTGTGGCGGGAGACCCGCGTCCGGCCGGACGGCGGCACCGAGCCGGAGGAGTTCGAGGTGATCGAGGCGGTCGCGCCCGGCCGCCTGGTGCTCGGGTCGCGCGGCGCCGGCGCCGACTACCGGATCACCTGGACGCTGCGCACCGTCGAGCGGCGGCGGCGCGGCTGCACCGAGGTCACCGTCGAGCAGGAGGCGGTGCCGACCCGGGCGTACGGGCGGGTGCTGGCCCTGATCCTCGGCGGCCTGGCCGCCCGCGCGGTCGAGGGCGCGCTCCGGCGCGACCTGGCCGACCTGGCGCTGGCCGCCGGTTCCGACCGATCCACCGAGGCCGCCTGAGCCGACCCGGCCGCTCCCCGCACCCCGCCCGCACACGGCCGGTAGGGTGCCGGGGCGGAGGTGACGGATGGCGAAGGCCGCGAGGCGGCGGGCCGTGGTGGCGCTGGTGGCGGTGCTCGCCGTCGCGGCGTCGGTCGCCGTGGTCGTCCGGGTGCTGGCGCCCGCCGAGGTCGACACCCCGGCCCGGAAGCCGTACCCGGCGGCGCCCGCGCCGATCGCCGGGGTGCTCGCGCGGCTGCCCGTGGCGCCGCTCGTCGTGGACGGCCGCCTCCGCGTCTACGCGGGCGCCCGTCAGGTGTACGCGGACCAGCCGGTCACCGGGCGGCACCGGGTCACCCCGTTCTGGTCCTTCCGCCGCTGGCCGGCGACGCTGGTCGGCGTGCTCACCGAGGGGACCACGGTGGTCAGCCGCTGGTCCGACGGGAAGCTGGTGGCGCTCGATGCGCGTACCGGACGGGTGGCCTGGCAGGCCGACGGCCCGCATCCGGGGTCGGTGCCGGAGCCGCGACGCACCTTCGCCGCCACGGTCTGGGATCCGGCCGGGCTGCACGTGGCGCGCACTGCGGCCGGGCGGACCGTGCTGCTCGCGGCCGGTCCGGGCGGGCTCGGCGGCTACGACCTGGCCGACGGCCGCCGGCTCTGGCGCGCGGACGTGGGCAGGGGTTGCCGGTCCGACGTGGGCACCACCGCCAGCGGCGAACTGGTCGGGGTGGACAGCTGCGACGGCCCGGCCGCGGTCGAGCTGCGGGACGCGGCGACCGGTACGGTGCGGACCCGCTGGCGGCCGCCGGACGCGCCGGAGCAACTCGTCGTCACGCCTGTCGGCTGCCCGCACGGGCACTCCGGTTGCCGCGGGCTGCGTACCGCCGGGCCGGACGGCGCGGGCAGCCGGGGCTGGCTGGTGACCGACCCGGGTGAGCCGGCCGCCGCGCCGGGCCTGGACCACCCGGACACGGTGCTGGACGGCGAGCGGGCGGTGGACACGTCCGGCCCGGTGGTGGTCGGGCGCTCGGCGCGGACCGGCGAGGAGCTGTGGCGCCGGGCGGACATCCATCCGGCCCGGGTGCTCGCGACCGAGCCGGGGCGGGTGCACCTGCTGACCGACCGGCGGGAACTGGTGACTGTCGACCCGCTCACCGGGACCACCCGGTCGAGTTTCGTGCTCGACCTGGGCCGGGACGGGATCGGTTGGCGGCCGGGCCGGGCGTACGCGGTGGACGGCTACGTCGCGGTGGAGCGGCTGCGGGAGAGCGCCGCTCCGGAGGACGACGACCAGGGCTACTTCCTGATGGCCGAACCGGTGCTGCTGGCAGTGACCTGATTCGGCGGGTCAAGCCTCAAATCGGACAAAAGCACCTATAGTCCTCTTGTCTGATCGGTCGGACGAAGACGCCCGGCGCCGGTCCGTAGGGGGTTGACGGACCGACGCCGGGCGCGCCCGGTCAGGCCAGCGCGGCCTCTGCGGCGGCCAGGAACGCGTCGTTCTCGGCCGGGGTGCCGATGGTGACCCGGACACCGTCGCCGGGGAACGGGCGGACGATCACGCCACGCGCCTCGCACGCCCGGCCGAACTCCACCGCCCGCTCGCCCAGCGGCAGCCAGACGAAGTTGGCCTGGCTCTCCGGCACGTCCGGGACGAACTTGCGCAGCGCCTCGGTGACCCGGTCCCGCTCGGCCACGACCAGCGCACAGCGCCGCTCCACCTCGTCGGCCTGCGCCAGCGCGGCCAGCGCGCCGGCCTGGGCGGCCGTGCTGGTGGAGAACGGGGTGACCACCTTGCGCACGGCGGCGGCCACCTCCGGCGCCGCGACCAGCCAGCCGATCCGCAGACCGGCCAGGCCCCACGCCTTGGACAGCGTGCGCAGCACCGCCACGTTCGGCCGGTCCAGGTACGTCAGGCCGTCCGGCACCTCGGGGTCGGTGACGAACTCCCGGTACGCCTCGTCGATCACCACGAGCACGTCGTCCGGCATCGCGTCGAGGAAGCGGTCCAGCTCGGCCCGGCGCACCGCCGTACCGGTGGGGTTGTTCGGGTTGCAGACCAGGACCATCCGGGTCCGGTCGGTCACCGCCGCCGCCATCGCGGAAAGGTCGTGGCCGTGGCCGGCGTCGTTCGGCACCCGCACGCTCGTCGCGCCGCTGGTCGCCGCGATGATCGGGTACGCCTCGAAGGAGCGCCACGAGTAGAGCAGCTCGTCACCGGGCAGGCAGGTGGCACGCACCAGGTGCTCGGCCAGCGCCACCGAACCGCAGCCGGTGGCGATCCGGTCGGCGTCCACGCCGTACCGCTCGGCGAGCGCCTGACGCAGCGCCACCACGCCCATGTCCGGGTAGCGGTGCGAACCGGCCACCGCCTCCGCGACCGCCTCCACCACGCCCGGCAACGGGCCGTACGGCACCTCGTTGCTGGCCAGCTTGATCGCCTCGGCCAGCCCCAGCTCGCGGGCCAGGTCGGCCGGGCTGCGGCCGGGCACGTAGTTGGGCAGCGCGTCCAGGTCGGCGCGGGTGAGCCGCAGCGCGGGCTGCTGGCGTCCGGTCTCGGTCATGGGGTGTCTCCCGGGGTGTCGGCGCTCTCGGGCGGGGTGGTACGGGTGTCACGCTTGCGGGGGAGCTGGACCACCACCGTCTGCGCCCGCTTGTCGTGCAGGGCCTGGCGCAGCGGATGGTCGAACAGGGGTGAGACCGCGTCGATGAGCTGGAGCACCAGGCCCAGCCCGCAGCAGTACCAGAGCAGCGTCGGCAGGCCGAGCGTGCTCCAGCGCCGGGTGGCCCGGCCGAAGCCGAGCGGCTGGTCCGCCTCGACAGGCAGCGCGCGGATGCCCATCAGCCGCTTGCCGAAGGTCTGGCCGCGTGCCGCCATCGACGGCACCTCGTACGCGTACCAGAGCGCGGTGGCGATCACCAGAATGGCGATCTGGAGGCCGCCGGCCTGGTCGTCGATCTGGGGCAGTCCCTCGGTGGACGTGTCACCGTTGAGCGCCCGGCGCACCGACTCACGCAGGTACGGGGACACCGCCTCGATGTAGCGCCAGACGAACCAGCCGTTGACCACGGCGTTGAGCAGGAACACCACGCCGAAGTCGATCAGGCGCGCGACCAGCCGGGCGCCGTACGACGCGAGCGGCAGCCCGTGCGGGCGCGGGATCGGCTGTGCGCCAGGCCAGTGCGGGTACGGCCAGGCGTTCAGCGGTGCGCCCGCGGCGTGCCCGTCGACGTCCAGGCAGCGGTCGGTGGCCCGGTTGAACAGCGACCGCCGGCCCTGGCTC
>NZ_JBXUOV010000043.1:0-39334 GCF_057196585.1 Micromonospora sp. ATLC20 | reverse complement strand
GCGCGGACCGGGCCGCCGCGGCGCTCACCGCCGCCGGCGTGGACCCGTCCGCGCGGGGCGAATCGCTCACCGTCGAGCAGTTCGCCGCCATCGCCGCGTCGGCCCCGGACGCCCCCGGCGGCGAGCAGTAGGCTGGCGCCGTTGCCCGACCCCTCGCCGAGGAGCTGACCGTGCCGAAGCCGCTCGACATCCGCCCACGTCCGGTGGAGTCCACCCGGTGACCGAGGCATGGCGACCGGGGGACGAGGACGGGCAGCGGCGCGGGGCCGGCGGCCCGGTCAAGGTGCGGGTGCCCGCCAAGGTCAACCTGCATCTCGGGGTCGGACCGCTGCGGCGTGACGGCTACCACGAGCTGAACACCGTCTACCACGCGATCTCCATCTACGACGAGCTGACCGCCCGTCGCGGCGACACGCTCACCCTCACCATGGAGGGCGAGGGCGCCGGCGAGCTGGCGCTGGACGACACGAACCTGGCGCTGCGCGCCGCGCACGCGCTCGCCGGTTACGCGGGCGTCGCCCCGCACGCCCGGCTGCACCTGCGCAAGCAGATCCCGCTCGCCGGCGGGCTGGCCGGTGGCAGTGCCGACGCCGCCGCCGCGCTGGTCGCCTGCGACACGCTCTGGGGCACCGGGCTGTCCCGCGACGAACTCGCCGGCATCGCCGCCGACCTCGGCTCCGACGTGCCGTTCCTGATCCACGGCGGCACCGCGCTCGGCACCGGCCGGGGCGAGGCGGTCAGCCCGGTGCTGGCCCGCCCCACCTCCTGGCACTGGGTGGTGGCGATCGCCGACGGCGGCCTGTCCACCCCGGCCGCGTACCGGGAACTGGACCGGCTGCGCGACGCCGGAGCCGCCGGCACGCCGCTGGGCAGCACCGACGCGCTGCTCGCCGCGCTGCGTCAGCGCGACCCGCGGGTGCTCGCCGCCACGCTCGGCAACGACCTCCAGGACGCCGCGCTGACCATGCGCCCGTCGCTTGCCGAGACGCTCAAGGCAGGCGAGGCCGCCGGCGCGCTCGCCGGCATCGTCTCCGGCTCCGGGCCCACCTGCGTCTTCCTCGCCACCGGTGAGGCCGACGCGGTCCGGATCGCCGCCGAGATCACCGCCGCCGGGGTGTGCCGGGAGGCCCGCGTCGCGCACGGTCCGGTCGCCGGCGCCCGCGTCGTCTGACGACCCGTACCCTTGACTCAGGCGTCCCGGGCCCCCGGGACGCCTGAGTCATGAAGGGTGGGTCAGTGGCCAACATCGTCAACCTGGACCGGGTGTCCAAGGGGTACGGCGCCGCAGGGCCGCTGCTCACCGATGTCTCGCTCGGCCTCGACGACGCCGACCGGGTCGGTGTGGTCGGTCTCAACGGCGCCGGCAAGTCGACGCTGCTGCGGCTGCTGACCCGTACCGAGGAACCCGACGACGGCCGCGTCACGCACCGCCGCGACCTGCGGGTGGCCTGGCTGCCGCAGCGCCTGGACCTGGCCCCCGAGCTGACCGTGCGGGACGTCGTGCTCGGCACCGCCTGGCTCGGCGAGAGCATGGGCGCCGAGCACGAGTGGGCCGGCGACGCGGGTGTGCGCGCCATCCTCGACGGCCTCGGCATGCCCCACCTCGGCCTGGACACGCCGGTCGGCCCGATGTCCGGCGGGGAACGCCGCCGCGTCGCGCTCGCCGCGCTGCTGGTCCGCGACGCCGACCTGCTCGTCCTCGACGAGCCCACCAACCATCTCGACGTCGGCGGCGTCGACTGGCTGGCCCGGCACCTCGTCACCCGCAAGGGCGCGCTCGTCGTGGTCACCCACGACCGCTGGTTCCTCGACGCCGTCTGCACCACCACCTGGGAGGTCGCCGACCAGACCGTCCGGGCGTACGAGGGCGGCTTCGCCGCGTGGACGCTCGCCCGTGTCGAACGGCAACGCGTCGCCGCCGCCACCGAGGCCCGCCGGCAGAACCTGCTCCGCAAGGAGATCGCCTGGCTGCGCCGGGGCGCCCCGGCACGCACCTCCAAGCCCAAGTTCCGCATCGACGCCGCGAACGCGCTCATCGCCGACGTGCCGGAACCCCGCGACACCATGTCGCTGCAACGGCTCGCCACCGCCCGGCTCGGCAAGCAGGTGTACGACCTCGACCACGTCCGGCTGCACGCCGGCCCGAAGGAGATCCTGCACGACACGACCTGGCAGATCGGTCCCGGCGACCGGGTGGCGATCCTCGGCCGCAACGGCGCCGGCAAGACCACGCTGCTGCGGATGCTCGCCGGGGTGACCGGCCCCGACGGCGGGCGCTTCGCCGCCGGGCAGACCGTCCGGCCCGCGTTCCTGTCCCAGGAACTCGCCGAACTCCCCGGCCACCTGCGCGTGCTGGAAGCCGTCGAGGAGGTGGCCCGGCGCGTGCAGTTCGGCGACCGGGAGATCAGCGCCGCCCAACTCGCCGAGATCTTCGGCTTCGACGACAGGCGGCTCTGGACCCCGGTGAGCGACCTGTCCGGCGGTGAGCGCCGCCGCCTGCAGATGCTGCGGCTGCTCGCCGGGGAACCCAACGTGCTGCTGCTCGACGAGCCCACGAACGACCTGGACACCGACACGCTCGCCGCGCTGGAGGACCTGCTCGACTCGTGGCCGGGCACGATCGTCGTGGCCAGCCACGACCGCTACCTGATCGAGCGGGTCACCGACGTCGCGTACGGCATGTTCGGTGACGGCCGGCTGGTGCACCTGCCCGGCGGCGTCGACGAGTACCTGGCGCGCGCCGCCGCGTCCGGCGGCCCGGCGCCCGCCGATCTCACCCCGGCCACGGCGGCGCCGGCGCGCGAGGGCATGTCAGCGGCCGAGGTACGCGTCGCGAAGAAGGAACTGAACCGGCTGGAACGGCAGATCGCCAAGCTCGAACAGAAGGAGGCGGGCCTGCACGAGCAGCTCGCCGCGAACGCCACCGACTACGCCCGGGTCGCCGAGCTGGACGCCCAGCTCAAGGAGGTACGAGCCGAGCGGGACCGCACCGAGGAGACCTGGCTGGCCCTCGCCGAGGAGCTCCCGGGCGGCTGACCTGCCGCCGGGGTGGGGGGTGTGCGGCGTCACTGACCGGCGTACGGGACAATCACCGGTGGAACCCTCGTCCGAACGGTCTTTGGAGACGCAGAGATGGCCCACACCCCCGTCAACCACCCCGCGCGGCCGATCTACCGGGCGATCGGCGGGCTCGTTGGTCTGTACTTCGTCGTCTTCGGCGGCCTCGGCATCATCGCCAGCGCCGGCAACGACTTCCTCGCCCAGGACGACACCAAGGTCCTCGGCCAGGGCACCAACATGGCGTTCTCGCTGCTGTCGGTGCTGGTCGGCGTCGTGATCCTGGTCGGCACCGCGATCGGCCGCAACCTCGACGTGGCGATCAACCAGTGGCTGGCCTACACGCTGATGGTGATCGGCCTGGCCGCCCTGGCGTTCCTGCAGACCGACGCCAACATCTTCAACTTCTCGATCATGACCGACGTCGTGGTCCTGACCCTGTCGCTGGTGCTCCTGATGGTCGGCATGTACGGCAAGGTCGGCTCCGACGACGAGCACGAGGCCTGGCAGAAGGCCCGCCTGGTGCTCTGATCCCGTCTCGTACCCGAAGGCCCGGCGCGCTGCGCCGGGCCTTCGGTGTTTTCCGGACGCCGACGGACATCCCAAGCGACAATTGGCCCGAATCAGTCACACGGCTGGAGGGCATCATGGCGCACTTCCCGGTGAACCACCCCGCACGGCCGCTCTACCGGGTGCTGTCCGGGCTCATCGGCCTCTACATCCTGGTCTTCGGCGTCTTCGGCGTCTTCCAGACCTGGGGCGAAGGGCTGTTCGGCCGGGACAGCGACTGGGCGCTCGGCCTGCGCACCAACCTGGCCTTCTCGCTGGTCTCGGTGGTCTTCGGCGCGGTCCTGCTGGTCGGGGCGTCCCGCCGCGACAACCTCGGCCACTACATGAACCTCACCGCCGGCGTGGTCTTCCTGGTCACCGGCATCCTGATGATGTCGGTGCTGCAGACCTCGGCGAACTTCCTGAACTTCTCCATGTCGACGGTCATCGTGTCGCTGCTGTTCGGGCTGGTCCTGCTCGCCACCGGCCTGTACGACAAGGTCGGCACCGCCGAGCACGCCGAGGAGGAGCGGCAGCGCCGGTACCACCCGATCGGCGAGCGCTGACGCGGCTGTTGCGCTGACGCGGCTGTTGCGCTGACGCGGCGTCAGCCCCGGGGAATCGGCCCCGGTTTCGACTCCAGGTGCGACAACCCGTTCCAGGCCAGGTTCACCAGGTGCGCCGCCACCGTCTCCTTGCGCGGCTTGCGCACCTCCAGCCACCAGCGGCCGGTCAGCGCCACCATGCCCACCAGCGCCTGCGAGTAGAGCTCCGCCAGCTTGGGGTCGTAGCCCCGGATGGAGAACTCGCCCGCCAGGATGTGCTCCACCTGGTGCGCCACGTCGTTCATCACGCTGCTGAAGTTGCCCGTCGCGGACATCAGCGGTGATTCGCGGACCAGCACCCGGAAGCCGCTGGTCTCCTCCTCGATGTAGGTCAGCAACGTCAGCGCGGCCTGCTCCAGCAGCTCCCGCGGGTTGCCCGCGGTCAGCGCGGTGGTGATCCGGTCCAGCAGGGCGCGGACCTCCCGGTCCACCACCACCGCGTAGAGGCCCTCCTTGCCGCCGAAGTGCTCGTAGACCACCGGCTTGGAGACCTTGGCGCGCGCCGCCACCTCCTCGATCGAGGTCGCGTCGAAGCCCTTCTCGGCGAAGATCTGCCGGGCGATCGAGATCAACTGCTCGCGTCGCTGCGTCGCGGACATCCGTACCCGGGAGGGCTTCGCCGCCGGCACGGGCCGCCGCCGGGCGCGGTCGCTGCCGGAAACGTCGGTCACCCGTCCATCCTGCCAGGCGCGACGCTCACGGTCAGACCGGCCACTGTCGTACGTACGTCCTAATCTGCGCGGGTGACCGTCGGTGATGAGTCTGGTACCCGTCCGCCGTCTTATCGAGGGTGGAAGCCGGAGCTGCATGCGCGGGCGCTGGCTCTGCGGCGAGCCGGCTCACCGGTGGGGGAGATCGCGCGGGTGCTCGACGTCTCGAAGTCCACGGCATACCTGTGGACTCGGCATCTGCCGCTGGATCCGGCGCTGGTGCGCCGGCGGCGGCGGGTCGCCCAGCAGGCGCGTGCTGACGCGCAGTGGAGCGCGCACCGGGCGGCGCGGGACGCGGCCCGGGCCGAGGTGGTGGCCGCGTCGGCGGACTGGGTTCGGTGCCTCGACCGGCGCGAGTTGTTGCTGATCGGCGCGGCGATCTACTGGTGTGAGGGTGGCAAGGCGAAGCCCTGGCGTCCGAACGACTGCCGGATCAAATTCGTCAACAGTGATCCGTTGCTGGTGATGCTCTTCCTTCGCTTCCTGGACGCCGTCGAGGTGCCGGTCGAGGACCGGAGGTTTCGGGTGAGCATCCACGAGACGGCGGACGACGCGGCTGCGGTGCGGTGGTGGGCGGCTCGGGTGGGCGTGCCGGCGGAGGACTTCC
This sequence comes from Micromonospora sp. ATLC20, assembly GCF_057196585.1. Classification (NCBI taxonomy): domain Bacteria; kingdom Bacillati; phylum Actinomycetota; class Actinomycetes; order Micromonosporales; family Micromonosporaceae; genus Micromonospora; species Micromonospora sp. ATLC20. The sequence continues at coordinate 33,806 of NZ_JBXUOV010000043.1, read as the reverse complement.
AGCCCACCACGATCAAGAGGCACCGGCCGCTGACCAGGCGCAAGAACGTCGGGGCCGACTACCACGGCTGCCTGACCGTGCACGTCGTGGGTGGAACCCGTCTCTATTGGAGGATCGAAGGGATCATGAAAGGAATGAGCAATGAAGATCCACGTCGTGACCGGTAAGGTGTAGGCAGCCGGCGGGCGTAATACTATTTGCCCGTTTTCGACCATCCCGGGTCGTCTAATGGCAGGACGTCAGGTTTTGGTCCTGATTATAGGGGTTCGAATCCTCTCCCGGGAGCTTCTGCTGTTTGCCCTCCGTCGCGTGGTTAGCATGACCGCGAGACTGTCGCCGTCCCGACGGGAGCCACGTCGTGTCCCAGCCCCACCTCCGCACCGTTGTCGTGCTCGCCGCCGGTGAGGGCAAGCGGATGAAGTCGTCCCTGCCCAAGGTGCTGCACCCGCTGCTCGGCCGTACCCTGCTCGGTCACGTCCTCGCCGCGGCCGGTCCGCTCGGCGCGGACCGCACCGTGGTCGTGGTCGGCCACGGCGCCGACCAGGTCCGGGAGCACCTGACCGAGGTCGCCCCGGGTGCCACGCCGGTGCTCCAGGAGCGCCAGCTCGGCACCGGGCACGCGGTCCGCATCGCGCTGGACGCGGTGCCGGACGCGACAGGCACCGTCGTGGTGATCAACGGGGACGTGCCGCTGCTGCGGCCGGAGACGGTCCAGGCGCTCGTCGAGGCGCACGAGGACGCCGCCGCCGCGGCGACCGTGTTGGCCGCCGAGGTGCCGGACCCGACCGGCCTGGGCCGGATCGTGCGGGACGTGCAGGGGCACCTGGAGCAGATCGTCGAGGAGCGCGACGCCACCCCCCAGCAGCGCGCGCTGCGGGAGATCAACGCGGGCATCTACGCGTTCGACGCGGCCCGGCTGCGGGAGGCGCTGGGCAAGCTCTCCACCGACAACGACCAGGGCGAGGAGTACCTGACCGACGTCTTCGCGCTGCTGCGCGACGCCGGCGAGCCGGTGGCTGTGCACTGCGCCGCCGACCACGTGGAGACGCTCGGCTGCAACGACCGGGTCGAGCTGGCCGCGCTGCGCCGGCTGCTGCGCGACCGGGTCAACGAGGGCTGGATGCGTACCGGCGTCAGCATCCTCGACCCGCACACCACCTGGATCGACGTGACGGTGACCGTCGAGCGGGACGCGGTGATCGACCAGAACACGCAGCTCCAGGGCGCCACGACGGTCGGCGAGGGCGCGCTCGTCGGCCCGGACACCACGCTCGTGGACACGGTGGTGGGGGCGGGCGCGAGCATCGTGCGCAGCCACGCGCTCGGCGCCGAGGTGGGCCCGCAGGCGAGCGTCGGCCCGTACGCGTACCTGCGGCCGGAGTCTCGGCTGGGCCGCAAGGCGAAGGTCGGCACCTTCGTGGAGACCAAGAAGGCGTCGATCGGTGACGGCTCGAAGGTGCCGCACCTGTCGTACGTGGGCGACGCGACGATCGGCGACCACAGCAACATCGGCGCGGCCACCGTCTTCGTCAACTACGACGGGGTACGCAAGCACCACACCACCATCGGCAGTCACGCCCGTACCGGGGCGGACAACATGTTCGTGGCGCCGGTGCGGGTGGGCGACGGCGCGTACACGGCTGCGGGTTCGGTGATCACCGGGGACGTGCCGCCGGGTGCGATGGCGGTGGCGCGTGGTCAGCAGCGCAACGTGGAGGGCTGGGTGCTGCGCAAGCGCGCCGGTACGGACGCCGCGGAGGCGGCGCGGCGGGCCGGTGAGGGTGCGTCGGACACGGGCGGCGCCGCAAGCGAAGGTGACTGAATCCACGGGGATCGCCGGGCCGTGGGTGGATCGCTGAACCGGGGGCATACTGCAACCGAACAGTCCCCGGCCCCACCGCCGCCGGGCACCACCGACATACGGGAGCAGACGGGCCCATGGGCAGCATCGTCGCCGAAAACCGCAAGAGCCTGATGCTCTTCTCCGGGAGGGGTTTTCCGGAGCTGGCCAAGGAGATCGGTGAGGTGCTCGGCGTCGCGCCGACGCCGGCCGACGCGTACGACTTCGCCAACGGCGAGATCTTCGTACGGTACAAGGATTCGGTCCGTGGTTCGGACGCCTTCGTGGTGCAGTCCGTGACGCACGGCGTGAACACCTGGGTCATGGAGACCCTGATCATGGTCGACGCGCTGAAGCGCGGCTCGGCCAAGCGGATCACCGTGGTACTGCCGTTCTACCCGTACTCGCGGCAGGACAAGAAGCACCGCGGCCGGGAGCCGATCTCGGCGCGGCTGATCGCGGACCTGCTGAAGACCGCCGGTGCGAACCGGATCCTGACCGTCGACCTGCACACCGCGCAGATCCAGGGCTTCTTCGACGGCCCGGTGGACCACCTGTTCGCGATGGACGTGCTGGCCGAGTACGTGGAGCACAAGTACGCGGGCCGGCCGATGACCGTGGTGGCGCCGGACTCGGGCCGGGTACGCGTGGCGGAGCGCTGGACCGACCGGCTGGGCGGCTGCCCGCTGGCGTTCATCCACAAGACCCGCGATCCGCTCAAGCCGAACCAGGTGGTGGCGAACCGGGTGGTCGGTGAGGTCGAGGGCCGGGTGTGCCTGATCGTGGACGACATGATCGACACCGGTGGCACGATCACCAAGGCGGCGGACATCCTCAAGGAGCAGGGCGCGGCGGAGATCGTGGTCGCCTCGACCCACGCGCTGCTGTCCGACCCGGCGACGGAGCGGCTGAAGAACAGCCCGATCAGCGAGGTCGTGGTGACTAACACGCTGCCGCTGCCGTCCGAGAAGCAGCTGGACAAGCTGACCGTGCTGTCGATCGCCCCGCTGCTGGCGCGGGCGATCCGGGAGGTCTTCGACGACGGTTCGGTGACCACCCTGTTCGGTGGCCTGAGCTGAGTGTGCGGTCCGGTCGCCGGGGGTTCCCGGCGGCCGGGCCGATGCCCTGCGGAACCGGCGGGGCGGTGATATGGGGGACTGCCGGAGAGCCGGGAATCCCCTCGGGTAGACTGGTGCGGTTGCCACGGCGAGGGTGCCCGGCGGGCTGCTGACAAGCACCGCACGGAGGCGCCGTCATCGACGCGGTGCTCCGGGCGGTCGTTCATGACCCTAGCCCCAGCGAGCCCCTCGCCCCAGCACCGCCAGACGACAAGCCGCCGCAGCGAAGCATCAGGAGTTTCCCCGTGTCCGAGGTAAAGATCAGCGCCGAGCCCCGTACCGAGTTCGGCAAGGGTGGTGCCCGTCGTACCCGCCGGGCCGGCAAGGTGCCCGCCGTGCTGTACGGCCACGGCGAGAAGCCCAAGCACATCGCGCTTCCGGCGCGGGAGTTCGCCGCCGCGATCCGCAAGGGCGGCGCGAACCAGCTCTTCGCGATCGAGGTCAGCGACGGCACCCAGGTGCTGGCGCTGCCGAAGGCGATCCAGCGTGACCCGATCAAGGACACCTTCGAGCACGTGGACCTGCTGCTGGTCCGCCGCGGCGAGAAGGTCACCGTCGAGGTCCCGGTCCAGCTGACCGGTGAGGCCGCGAAGGACACCCTGATCGTGCACGACCACGACACGCTGTCGGTGACCGCCGACGCGACCAAGGTGCCGGACCACCTGGAGGCGTCGATCGAGGGCGCCGAGGTCGGCACCCAGATCACCGCCGCCGACGTCGAGCTGCCGGCCGGCGTCGAGCTGGCCACGGACGCGGAGACGCAGGTCGCCTCCGTGACCGCCGCTCCGACCGCCGAGCAGCTCGAGGCCACCCTCCCCGAGGTCGAGGAGGCCACCGAGGAGGCCGAGGCCGAGGTCGGCGAGGAGACCGCCGAGGGTGCCGAGGGCGCTCCGGCCGCCGAGGGCGAGGAGGCCCCGGCCGAGGCGAAGACCGAGGCCTGACCGGTCCGCAAGGCTGTGCGACAGGCGTCCCCGGTTCCCGGGGGCGCCTGTCGGCGTATCGGGACGGCTGGTCGGGCGAGCGAGCGGGAAGGGGCGTCGGGTGACGGACGAGGCGGGGCCGTGGCTGGTGGTCGGCCTGGGCAACCCCGGCCGGGAGTACGCGGGCAACCGGCACAACGTCGGGTTCATGGTGGCCGACCTGCTGGCGGCCCGGGTGGGCGCGAAGTTCGGGCGGCACAAGCGCGCGATGGCCGAGGCCGCGGAGGGGCGGCTGGGGTTCGGCGGCCCGAAGCTGGTGCTGCTGAAGCCGTTGACGTACATGAACCTCTCCGGCGGTCCGGTGGCCGGGCTGGCGCAGTTCCACAAGATCCCGCCGGCGCACGTGATCGCGGTGCACGACGAGCTGGACATCCCGTACGGGCAGGTGCGGGTGAAGTGCGGCGGCGGCGAGGGCGGGCACAACGGCCTGCGCTCGATGTCGAAGTCGCTCGGCACGAAGGACTACGTGCGGGTGCGGTTCGGCATCGGCCGGCCGCCGGGCCGGCAGGACCCGGCTGACTACGTACTCTCGGATTTCTCCCCGTCGGAGCGCAAGGAGCTGGAGTTCCTGGTGGATCGCGCGGCGGACGTGGTGGAGTCCGTGGTTCTGAAGGGCGTGGAGCCGACGCAGAACCTGTACCACGGGGGTTGACCGGCGGGGCGGAGCCCGGCCGGTAGCCTCGGGCGGCGGGAGCGAAGGCGGGTGACGGGAGCATCATGGGCAGTCCTCCGATGATCGACGGCGGGTTCGCCCGGTGGCTGGCGTCCCGGGCCGGTCAGGCGCTGACGGCCCTGCGCGCGGAGATGGGCTTCGCCGACGCGGGCGCGCTCCGGGCGGCCGGTGACAAGGTCTCGCACGACCTGATCCGCACCGAGCTGGCGAAGTGGCGGCCGGCGGACGCGGTGCTGTCGGAGGAGGACGAGGGCTCACGGCTGGCCTGGACGGCGGAGGTGACGGACGCGGCGCTGTCGCGCCTGAACGCGGACCGGGTCTGGATCATCGATCCGCTTGACGGCACCCGGGAGTACGCGGAGGAGGGGCGCGCGGACTGGGCGGTGCACGTGGCGCTCTGGTCGCGTAACGCGTCGAGGCCGCACGGTCTGGTGGCGGGCGCGGTGGCGCTGCCGGCGCAGCACCGGGTGCTGGGCACGGACCATCCGCCGGCGTACCCGCCGATGACTGTGGAGGCGGCCACCGGGAGCGGCGCGCGGGTCATCCGGTTGGCGGCCAGTCGTAGCCGTCCGCCGGTTTTCCTGACCGACCTGGCAGAGGACGTCGGCGCTCATCTGGTTCCGATGGGCTCGGCGGGCGCGAAGATCGCCGCCGTGGTCACCGGTGAGGTCGACGCGTACATCCACGCGGGCGGTCAGTACGAGTGGGATTCGGCCGCTCCGGTCGCTGTGGCGACGGCCACCGGTCTGCATGCTTCCCGGATCGACGGTTCTGCGCTGAAATACAACGGGGCCGACCCGCGTCTACCGGATCTGCTGGTCTGCCGCAAGGATCTCGCGAGTCGGTTGCTTGCAGCGTTGCAGCGGCATTCCGGGTAACCTGAGCGTTCTTCTTCACGAGTCCGACCTGAAAGGTCTGGAATCCGATGTACGGATCCGTGCGAATCGAGTTCGTGTCATGACGTCCCCCGCCGCGTACCAGGTGTCGCACCTCGACGCGCTCGAGGCGGAGAGCATCTTCGTGATGCGCGAGGTCGTCGCCGAGATGGAACGGCCGGTGCTGCTGTTCTCCGGCGGCAAGGACTCGATCGTGATGCTCCGGTTGGCCCAGAAGGCGTTCGCGCCGGCCAACATCCCCTTCCCGGTGATGCACGTGGACACCGGGCACAACTTCCCCGAGGTGCTCGACTACCGCGATCAGCGGGTGGCCGAGCTGGGCCTGCAACTCATCGTGGCGAGCGTGCCGGAGGCGCTGAACAAGGGCCTGGTCCGCGAGTCGGCCGACGGCATGCGCAACCGGATCCAGACGCCGGTGCTGCTGGAGGCGGTGGAGAAGCACCGCTTCGACGCGCTGTTCGGCGGCGCCCGGCGCGACGAGGAGAAGGCGCGGGCCAAGGAGCGGGTGTTCAGCTTCCGCGACGAGTTCGGCCAGTGGGATCCGAAGAACCAGCGTCCGGAGCTGTGGGCGCTCTACAACGGCCGGCACCACCCGGGCGAGTCGATCCGGGTGTTCCCGCTGTCGAACTGGACCGAGCTGGACGTCTGGCACTACATCGAGCGGGAGCGGATCCCGCTGCCGTCGATCTACTACGCGCACGAGCGCGAGGTGATCGAGCGCGACGGCATGCTCTACGCGGTGAACGAGTTCTTCCGGGCGCGCGCCGGTGAGCAGCCGTTCAAGGCCCAGGTGCGGTACCGGACCGTGGGTGACGCCTCCTGCACCGCGGCGGTCCGCTCGGACGCCGACACGGTGGAGAAGGTGATCGAGGAGGTGGCCGCCACGCGGATCACCGAGCGCGGCGCGACCCGCGGCGACGACCGGGTCAGCGAGGCCGCCATGGAGGACCGCAAGCGAGAGGGCTACTTCTGATGAGCGTCGAGACCCTGGCCCCGGCCGAGAGCGAGACCGCGCGGCCGATGGACCTGCTGCGGTTCGCCACCGCGGGCAGCGTCGACGACGGCAAGTCGACGCTGATCGGCCGTCTGCTCTACGACACCAAGTCGCTGTTCACCGACCAGCTCGCCGCCGTCGAGGCGGTCAGCGCGGCCCGTGGCGACGAGTACACGAACCTGGCTCTGCTCACCGACGGCCTGCGCGCCGAGCGGGAGCAGGGCATCACCATCGACGTGGCGTACCGCTACTTCGCCACGCCGCGGCGGAAGTTCATCATCGCCGACACCCCGGGGCACATCCAGTACACCCGGAACATGGTCACCGGCGCCTCCACCGCCGACCTGGCGCTGATCCTGGTGGACGCGCGTAAGGGCCTGGTGGAGCAGTCCCGCCGGCACGCGTTCCTCTGCTCGCTGCTGCGGGTGCCGCACCTGGTCCTGTGCGTGAACAAGATGGACCTGGTGGACTGGTCGCAGGAGGTCTACGAGCGGATCGCGGACGAGTTCACCGCGTTCGCCGCGAAGCTCGACGTGCCGGACCTGACAGTGGTGCCGGTCTCCGCGCTGCAGGGCGACAACATCGTCACCCGCTCGGAGAACATGCCCTGGTACGAGGGCCCGTCGCTGCTGCACCACCTGGAGCGGGTGCACATCGCCTCGGACCGCAACCTGGTCGACGTGCGGTTCCCGGTGCAGTACGTGATCCGGCCGCAGTCCACCACAGTCACCGACTACCGGGGCTACGCCGGTCAGGTGGCCTCGGGCGTGCTCAAGCCGGGCGACGAGGTGATGGTGCTGCCGTCCGGCTTCACCAGCCGGATCGCGGCGGTGGAGACCGCCGACGGCCCGGTGGACGAGGCGTTCCCGCCGATGTCGGTGACGGTCCGGCTGACCGACGAGCTGGACATCTCCCGCGGCGACATGATTTGCCGGCCGAACAACGCCCCGATGGCCGTGCAGGACATCGAGGCGATGGTCTGCTGGATGGACGAGACGCGGCCGTTGCAGGTCGGCGGCAAGTACGCGATCAAGCACACGACCCGTTCGGCGCGGGCGATCGTGCGCGGGCTGCACTACCGGCTGGACATCAACTCGCTGCACCGCGACGAGTCGGCCGGTGAGCTGAAGCTCAACGAGATCGGCCGGGTCCGGCTGCGCACCACGGTTCCGCTGCTGGCCGACGAGTACCGCCGTAACCGCACCACCGGCGGCTTCGTCATCATCGACGAGTCGACGAACCGTACGGTCGGCGCCGGCATGATCGTCGAGGCCGGCTGACGCACGTGACGAGAAGGCCCCCGGCGCTGCGCCGGGGGCCTTTCGCGTTCAGTCCAGGCGGGTGACGCCGCCGGCCGGGAGCACCGTGAGCGTGCCGGGGGCGGTGAAGCCGCGCTCGGCGTACGCCGCCGTGACGGCGGCGGCCACCGCGTCGGCGGCGTCCGCGTCGACGAGGGCGAGCACGCAGCCGCCGAAACCGCCGCCGGTCATCCGCGCGCCGTACGCCCCGGCGGCCAGCGCCGCCTCGACCGCGGTGTCGATCTCCGGCACGGTGATCTCGAAGTCGTCGCGCATGGAGGCGTGCGAGGCGGTCAGCAGCGGACCGGTGTCGCGGACCCGCCCGGCGCGCAGCAGCGCGACGGTGTCGAGCACCCGCTGGTTCTCGGTCACCACGTGCCGGACCCGGCGGCGGGTCTCGTCGTCGTCGAGGCGCGCCAGCGCGGCGTCGAGGTCGGCGACCGTCACGTCGCGCAGCGCGGTCACCCCGAGCGTCGCGGCGGCCCGCTCGCAGCTGCGGCGGCGGGCCGCGTACTCGCCGTCCGCGTGCCGGTGCGGCGCCCGGCTGTCGATCACCAGCACGGCCAGCCCGGCGTCGTCCAGGTCGAACGGGATCTGCTCGACCTCCTCGGTGCGGCAGTCGAGGAACAGGGCGTGTCCGGCCCGGCCGCGGATCACCGCGGACTGGTCCATGATCCCGGTGGGCGCGCCGACGTAGTCGTTCTCGGCCCGCTGGGCGAGCCGCGGCCACCGCCCGGCGGGCAGGTCGAGCCCGCCGAGGTCGACCAGGGCGGCCAGCACCGCCGACTCGATCGCCGCCGACGAGGAGAGCCCGGAGCCGACCGGCACGTCGGAGGCGACGGCGAGCCGCGCGCCGGGCACGTCGTGGCCGTCGGCACGCAGCGCCCACACCACCCCGGCCACGTAGGCGGCCCACCCGTCGACCCGGCCGGGCTCGTCGGCCTCCGCCGCGCCGAACTCGACCGGTTCGTCGCCGAGCTCCGACCAGACGGTCCAGCGTGCGCCGGGGGCGGGCGCGGCGGCGACCACGGTACGCAGCGGCAGCGCGAAGGGCAGCACGAAGCCGTCGTTGTAGTCGGTGTGCTCGCCGATCAGGTTGACCCGGCCGGGAGCCGCCCAGCGGCCCGCCGGCTCGGTGCCGTACCGCTGCCGGAAGCCGGCGGTGGCGCGGTCGGCGACGTTCATGAGGGCTGTCCCGCGACGTGCTCGCGGTAGAACGCCCAGGCGTCGCCGACCATGTCGTGCAGGGTCGGCTTGGCCGGCGTCCAGCCCAGCTCGTCGCGGGCCAGCGCGGAGGACGCGACCAGCTCGGCCGGGTCGCCCTCGCGGCGGGGGGCCACCTCGACCGGCACCGGGTGCCCGGTGACCTCGCGGACCACGTCGACCACCTGCCGGTTGGTGAAGCCGTTGCCGTTGCCGAGGTTGTAGATGCGGTGCCGGCCGGGGGTGGCCGCGTCCAGCGCGAGCAGGTGGGCGCGGGCCAGGTCCTCGACGTGGATGTAGTCGCGCACGCAGGTGCCGTCGACTGTGGGGTAGTCGTCGCCGAAGAGCTGGAGCTTCTCCCGCCGCCCGGCGGCCACGTCGAGCGCGATCGGGATGAGGTGCGTCTCCGGGTCGTGCCGTTCGCCGATGGCCAGCCCGTCGCGCAGGTACGCCCCGGCGACGTTGAAGTAGCGCAGCGAGACGGCGGCCAGGTCGTGCGCGATGGCCTCGGAGGTCAGCGCCATGTCGACGGCCAGCTTGGTGGCGCCGTAGGTGCTGGTGGGGGCCTTGACGGCGGTCTCCGGGATGGGCAGCTCGGTGGGGTTGCCGTAGACGGCGGCGGTGGAGGAGAAGACCATCCGGGGCACCCGGGCGGCGCGGACCGCGTCGATGAGCGCGATCGAGCCGACCGTGTTGGTGTGCCAGTACAGCTCGGGGCGGATCATCGACTCGCCGGCGGCGATGAGGGCGGCGAAGTGCAGCACGCCGTCGAACCCGGCGTCGGGGGTGAGCACCTGGGCGGCCTCGTGCACCGGCAGCTCGACGTGGGTGGCGTCGGGGGCGAGGGCTTCCCGGTGACCGGTGCGCAGGTCGTCCAGCACGGTCACCTGGTGGCCGTGGTCGAGCAGCATCCGGGTCACCACGCTGCCGATGTAGCCGGCGCCGCCGGTGACGAGCAGTTTCACGTCGGTCCTCCTGCCTGGGCCGCGTCGCGCGGCGGCCGTTCCGCGATCACCCTACGGCCGAGGGCTGTGTCGCGGCTGTCGAGTTGAGTCCGCCTCCATTCCACCATAAACCTTCATGATTGAACAGATCCGAACATCGGGCCGAGCGTGCGGTGGCCGCTGTCTACCATCCTTCTCATGCGGGAGGGTGGTGGTCCCGGGCCCCGGCGGCGACCGTCGGGGCGGCCCCGACGCGAACCCGGCCCGCTGGCCCGCACCGTGGCCCGTCTCGTGGTGCGCGGCGCAGACGGCGCCACCCGCCTCGTCACCGCCCTGCTCGGGGCCAGCCCCACCGCCGGGCGGGAACGGATCAGCGAGGCCGAGCTGCGGGACCTGGTCGCGGCGAACACGCTGCTCGACCCGGACGAACGGCGGATCATCGATGAGGTGCTGGTGGCCGGCGCCCGGCTCGTCCGCGAGGTGATGGTGCCCCGCACCGAGGTGGTCTTCCTCAGCGCGGCGCTTCCGCTGACGCAGGCCCAGCGGCTGGTCCGGGACGACCCGCACACCCGCTACCCGGTGGTCGACGGCACCCACGACGACGTGGTCGGCCTGGTGCACCTGCGGGACGTGCTGCTGCGCCCGGACGCGGACCGGCTGCTCCTGGTCGGCGACCTGATCCGGGAGGTGAAGCGCCTGCCGGACAGCAAGCGCGTGCTGGCGGCGCTCACCGAGATGCGCCGGGAGGGCCACCACCTGGCCGTCGTCGTCGACGAGTACGGCGGCACGGCCGGCATCGTCACCTGCGAGGACCTGGTCGAGGAACTGGTCGGGGAGATCCGCGACGACGAGCACGGCCCGCTCGAACCGGAACCCGCCGGCCTGCCCGCGGTCGTCGACGGCCGGCTCAACCTGACCGACTTCGCCGAGCGCACCGGGGTGTCGCTGCCCGCCGGGCCGTACGAGACGGTGGGCGGGTTCGTGATGGCCGCCCTGGGCCGGCTGCCGGTGGCGGGCGACGAGGTGCCGGTGGCTGTCGACCCGGCCACCGGATCGGTTCCGGCCGATCCGGCGGGCTGGCTGCTGCGCGTGCTCACGCTCGACGGCCGGCGCGTGTCCCGCCTGGCGGTCTCCGCCGCGCGGCTGCCCGAGCCCCGGCGTGAGGTGAACGGTCCGCTTCCGCCCGTACCCGCCCGATCCACCGGCCCGTCATGACGGACGCCGGGGCTTGCTGACAGAATTGCCGCCATGTCCGACGTACCCGCCCGCCCGCGCGTCTTCTCCGGCATCCAGCCGACGGCCGACTCGTTCCACCTCGGCAACTACCTGGGCGCGCTGCGGCACTGGGTGGCGTTGCAGGACAGCCACGACGCCTACTACTGCGTGGTCGACCTGCACGCGATCACCGCCGGACACGACCCCAAGGTGCTCAAGCGCCGCAGCCGGGTGGCCGCCGCGCAGCTGTTCGCGCTCGGCCTGGACCCGGAGCGCAGCACGCTGTTCGTGCAGTCGCAGGTGCCCGAGCACTCGCAGCTGGCCTGGGTGCTCGGCTGCATCACCGGCTTCGGCGAGGCCGGCCGGATGACCCAGTTCAAGGACAAGTCGCAGAAGCAGGGCAGCGAGCGGGCCAGCGTCGGCCTGTTCACGTACCCGATCCTCCAGGCCGCGGACATCCTGCTCTACCAGGCGAACGCGGTGCCGGTCGGCGAGGACCAGCGGCAGCACCTGGAGCTCTCCCGCGACCTGGCGCAGCGGTTCAACTCGCTGTTCGGCAGCACCTTCACCGTGCCCTCCCCGCACATCGTGAAGGACACCGCGAAGATCACCGACCTGCAGGACCCGACGGCCAAGATGTCGAAGTCGTCGTCCTCCCCGGCCGGCATCATCGACCTGCTGGAGGACCCGGCCCGCTCGGCCAAGAAGATCCGCTCGGCGGTCACCGACACCGGCCGCGAGATCGTCTTCGACGCCGAGGGCAAGCCGGGCATCACCAACCTGCTGACGATCTACTCCGCGCTCTCCGGCCGGTCCATCGACGACCTGGTCGCCGCGTACGACGGCAAGGGCTACGGCGACCTGAAGAAGGACCTCGCCGAGGTGGTGCGGGAGTTCGTCACGCCGATCCAGGAACGCACGAACGCCTACCTGAACGACCCGGCCCAGCTCGACAAGCTGCTGGCGCGGGGCGCGGAGAAGGCCCGGTCGGTGGCCGCGGGGACGCTGCGGGACGCGTACGAGCGGGTCGGCTTCTTCCCGCCGGTGCGGTTCGAGTAACGGCCCGGACGGGCGGAGACGGGTGACGCAGCCGGTGGCCGGAGGGGTGGCGCGCGACGTGGCGGGCAGTGACACGGCGCCGGGCGGCGCGGACACGATCCAGATCGGGATCGCTGTCGACGTCCCCGAGCCCTGGGGCGGGATGCTCACCCGCCGCCGGGTCGAGGCCGGCGACCCGCTCGCCGTCCCCGCGCACGTCACCCTCCTCGGGCCCACCGAGATCCCGGTACGCGCGCTGCCCGCCGTCGAGGCGCACCTGGACCGGGTCGCCGCCACGCACCTGCCGTTCACGCTGCACCTGCGCGGCACCGGTACGTTCCGGCCGGTGACCCAGGTGGTCTTCGTGGCGGTGGCGGCCGGGATCAGCGAGTGCGAACTGCTCGCCGCCGCTATCAACTCGGCCCCCGAGCTGCGGCGCGAGCTGCGCTTCCCGTACCACCCGCACGTCACAGTGGCGCAGGACGTGCCGCCCGAGGTGCTCGACAAGGCGTACGAGGATCTCGCTGACTTCTCCGCGTTGTTCCAGGTGGACGCGTTCACGCTGTTCTCGCACAGCGGGGCGACCCGGTGGCAGCCCCGCCGCGACTTCCGGCTCGGCGGCCACAGCTGAACATCCGACCGGCCGGGGCCCCTCCGCCACGGGCGGAGATCGGCGAGGATGACGGGGTGAACGTCTTCGGCCGGATCGAGGCGGCGGTGGGGCGCCGCATCGACGCGGCCCGGAGCCGCTCGTCGGTCTTCGACCACGTCTGGCGGGCCGGGACGCTCTACGCCGACCTGCTCGCCGGGCGGCTCGCCGCCGCCATCGCGTACTACGGCTTCTTCGCCGTGTTCGCGCTCGCGCTCGTCGCGTACTGGATCTTCGGCGCGGTGCTGCGGGACAACGAGGAGGTCAGCCGCGGTGCGGCCCACTTCCTGGAGGAGAACCTGCCCTTCCTCGACCCGGCGCAGATCGCCGAGAGCAGCGGCACCGTCGGCGTGGTCGGCCTGGTCATCCTGGTCTTCACCGGCATCGGCTGGGTGGAGGCGATCCGCTCCTCGCAGCGGCTGATGTACGGCTTCAACCAGCAGCCCGGCAACCTGGTGGTGCGGCGCCTGGTCGACCTGGGCGTACTGGTCGCGGTCTTCGTGCTGCTGTTCGTCTCGGTCGCCGCCGTGGACGCGCTGGAGTCACTGCTGCGCTTCCTGCTGCGCAGCACCGGCTCGGTGGGCCTGACCACGATCAGCGCGGTGCTGAGCGTGCTCGTCAACGCCGTGCTCGCCGCCGCGCTGCTGCTCGCAGTGCCCCGGCTTCGGATGAGCCGGCGCCGGCTGCGCCCGGCGATCCTGACCATCGCCGTCGGTATCACCCTGCTGAACACCGTGGGGCGCTACTACGTGGTACGCACCGAGCGGAACCCCGCGTACACGGTGGTCGCCACCGCCGTCGGCCTGTTGCTCTACCTCTACCTGCTCAACCAGCTGGTGCTCTTCGGCGCCGCGCTCGCCGCGACCAGCCGGTACGGCCGGGTGGTGGACCTGGCCGAGGGCGGCGCCCGGGAGGTGGACGTGGAGGCGGACGTGCTCGACGAGGAGACCGAACCGGGCACACCGGGAGGGGCGGGATGAGCGCGCGGATCCGGATCGACGTCGAGTCGGCGGTGCCGCCGTACGAGCAGGTGCGGGCGCAGTTCGCCGCGCGCATCGGCGACGGGCGGCTGCCGGTGGGCACCCGGCTCCCGGCGGTGCGGCAGCTCGCCGCCGGCCTGGGGCTGGCGGTGAACACCGTGGCGCGGGCGTACCGGGAACTGGAGGGCGCCGGGCTGGTGGAGACGCGGGGCCGGCACGGCACGGTGGTGGCCCCCGGCCGGGACGACGCCACCGACCGGCTGCAGCGAACCGCCGCCGAGTACGCCGCCGAGGCGCGTCGCCTGGGTGTCGCGCCGGAGCGGGCGGTCGCGCTGGTCCGTGCGGCGCTGGACGCCGGTACGCGTGGCTGAGCGTGGTCCCCGAAGCGGGGAGAGTCCGATGATTGCGTTCCCCGGGCCGGCACGCGGCGACCATGATGGGCCGGTGGGCGCACTCGTGACTCTGGACCTGCCGGACGACTCCCCGATCCGGGGTCTGCCGTGGATCATCACGTTCGGCCCGCTCGGCGCCGAGGACGACTGGGAGCCGGTGGTCTGCGGCCCGTACGAGCGACAGCACGCGCTGGCGCTCGCCGAGGCGGTGGTGGCCGACGAGCAGCTGATGGCGGTGGTGGAGCCGCTGCTGCCGGCGCTCACGCCGGAGGAGATCCGCGGCGAGATCGCCGCCGCGCAGATCGCCGCCGAGGACGAGGCGGCCGAGATCGACCAGGCGGACCTCTACGGCGACTTCGAGGACGTCATCGACGAGGAGCTGGAACGCGCCGCCGACCGCGAGCCGGAGCCCGAGCCGGCGAAGGCGCCCGACCGGGAGGAGATCCGGGCCGGGTTCGCCCGGATCGCCGCGCTGCTCACCGCCAAGGGCGGCTGAGAGCGCGCTCGCTCCCCGATGGACACCGGCCCCCCGGGAGCGTGCTCCCGAGGGGCCGGGGCCACCTCACCCCCCACCACAAGGGGTCGGCAGCCCAGCCGCCCGTCGGCGCGGGGCACAACGGACGGCCAGGTCGTTGGCGGGTTACCCGGCTCAGCGCCGTTCGAACCACGCAGCCGCGTCCACCGGCAGGACGTACCCGTCGCCCCGCTCGGTGAGGCCGGCGCTGGCGACGAGCGGGCGGCCGTGGCCGCTCACCGTCACGTCGGCGCCGCTGATGTTCACCACGCACGTCACCTCGGCGTCGCCGGTGGTGCGGCGGAACGCGAGTACGCCGGGCTCGGTCTCCAGCCAGGTGATGCCGTCCAGGCCGGCCAGCGCCGGGTGCTCGTGCCGGACGCGCAGCGCGGTCCGGTACAGCTCCAGCGTCGAGCCGGGCGCACCGGCCTGGGCGGCCACCGACAGCTCCCGCCAGGTCGCCGGCGCCGGCAGCCAGCTCAGCTCGCTGCCGTCCGGCCCGAAGCCGTACGGGGGCAGGTCGCCACCCCACGGGATCGGCACCCGGCAGCCGTCGCGGCTCTCCCCGGTGCGCCGGAACGCGGGGTCCTGACGCAGCTCGTCCGGGAGGTCCAGCACCTCCGGCAGGCCCAGTTCCTCGCCCTGGTAGACGTACGCGCAGCCGGGCAGCGCGAACATCAGCAGCGCGGCGGCGCGGGCGCGGCGCAGGCCGACCTCGCCGTCGCCGTACCGGGTGACGTGCCGCTGCCGGTCGTGGTTGGAGAGCACCCAGGTGGTCGGCGCGCCCACGATCGTGGACTCGGCCAGCGCCGTGTCGATCACCTTGCGGAACGAGTCGGCCGACCAGGTGGCGTCGAGGAAGTCGAAGCTGAACGCCTGGTGCAGCTCGTCCGGGCCGATGTAGCGGGCCAGGCGCTGCGGCGTCTCGGCCCACGCCTCGGCGACCGCCATCCGGCCGCCCGGGTAGCTGTCCAGGATCGGCCGCCAGGCGCGGTAGATGTCGTGCACCTCGTCCTGGTCGAAGTACGGCAGCCGGCCCTTGCCCAGCAGCTCGGACTGACGCTGGCCGGTGGTCATCGAGTTGAAGCCGACGTCCGGCAGGCCCTCGGCCTTGATCATTCCGTGCGCCACGTCGATCCGGAAGCCGTCCACGCCGCGGTCCAGCCAGAAGCGCAGCACGTCCTCGAATTCGGCCCGCACCTCCGGGTGGCGCCAGTTCAGGTCGGGCTGGGCCGGGTCGAACAGGTGCAGGTACCACTGGCCGTCGACAACGCGCGTCCACGCCGGGCCGCCGAAGATGCTCTCCCAGTCGTTCGGCGGCAGCTCGCCCTGCTCGCCCTTGCCGTCGGCGAACAGGTAGCGCTCCCGCTCCGGCGAACCGGGTCCGGCGGCGAGCGCGGCGGTGAACCACGGGTGCGCGCTGGAGGTGTGGTTCGGCACCATGTCGACGATGATCCGCAGGCCGAGCGCGTGCGCGTCGGTGATCATCTCGTCGAAGTCGGTCAGGTTGCCGAACAGCGGGTCGACGTCCCGGTAGTCGGACACGTCGTAGCCGGCGTCGACCTGCGGCGAGGTGTAGAACGGCGTCAGCCAGAGCGCGTCCACGCCGAGGTCGCGCAGGTACGGCAGGCGCTGCCGGATGCCCTGGAGGTCACCCACGCCGTCGGCGTTCGCGTCGGCGAAGCTGCGGACGTACACCTGGTAGACGACAGCGGACCGCCACCAGTCGTCGTCGGCGGTGCGAGGGGTGGTGCTGGGGGCGGAGGTCATCGCTGTCGATCCCGTTCTGTGGCGGCTTCTGGTGCGGCGCAGGGTGTCTGAGCAGAATGCCGCCACCAGACTGCAAGAGTCAAGCATTCCTTGCGCAAGAAATGACAGCCATCACCCGCGCCGGCCCTGACCTCGTCTCCCGCATCCCGGGACGGCCACCCCGCCGGCCCTTCCGGCCGGCGCCGTCGTTTCGACGTCGATCATGAAGTTAACCCCGACATTCCGGACCCCAGCCCCCGCCAACCTCATGATCGCCACCCTCGGCCCGGCCGCCTCCTGCCCGCCCTGACCCGCCCCGCGGGCGTTGATCAAGGAGTTTGTGTCCCGAGTGGAGATCAACCCGGACACAAACCCCTTGATCAACGGGGGGCCGTGGGGTGAGCCCGGCCGGGGTGGCTCGGGTGATCATGAGGTTGGCGGCCTTTGCCGTCCGATTTGTCGCCGTCAACTTCATGATCGACGCGTCGGAGGGCCGGGGGAGAAGGGGGTGCGGCGGGGGTTAGGCGGGGATGGGGAGGGACGGGGTGGGGGAGGAAGGGGTGGCGGGGCGCTGGCGGCTGGGGGGAGTTGCGGGCTTCGCCACCGCTGTCGAGCCGCGTACCACCAGCTCGGGGCGGAACAGGTACTCGGAGTTCGGGGACGGGTGACCGTTGATCTCGTCGACCAGGGCCCGCACCGCCGCCACCGCCATGGCGGCCACCGGCTGGCGCACTGTGGTCAGCGGCGGGTCGGTGAACGCCATCAGCGGGGAGTCGTCGTACCCGACCACGGAGATGTCGCCAGGCACCGACAGCCCGCGCTGGCGGGCGGCCCGGATCGCGCCGAGCGCCATCAGGTCCGAGCCGCAGACGAGCCCGGTGACGCCGCGCTCGATGAGCCGGCCGGCGGCCGCCTCGCCGCCCTCGACGCCGAACAGCGACAGCTCGGTCAGCTCGGTCAGTTCGTCGGAGGTGATGTCGGTCAGGCGCTCCATCGCGGCCTTGTAGCCGGCGACCTTGCGCTGCACCGGCACGAACCGGTCCGGGCCGGTGATCAGGCCGATCCGGCGGTGCCCGAGCGCGACCAGGTGGGCGACGGCGAGTTCGGCGGACTCCCGGTCGTCGCAGGAGACGAACGGCGCGGGGATGCCCGGCGCGTACCCGTTGATCATGACGATCGGCAGCGGCCGGGCCAGGAGCGTGCGGTAGCGGTCGTGGTCGGCGGCGGTGTCGGCGTGCAGGCCGGAGACGAAGACGATGCCGGAGACCTGGCGGTCCAGCAGCATCTCCACGTACTCGTCCTCGCGGACGCCACCCGGCGTCTGCGTGCAGAGCACCGGTGTGTACCCGGTGGGGGCGAGCGCGGACTCGATGATCTGGGCGAACGCCGGGAAGATCGGGTTGTCCAGCTCCGGCACGACCAGGCCGACCAGTCCGGCGCTGCGCTTGCGCAGCCGGGCCGGTCGTTCGTAGCCGAGCACATCGAGGGCGGTGAGGACGGCCTGCCGGGTCTCGGGGGCCACACCGGGGCGGTCGTTGAGCACCCGCGACACCGTGGCCTCGCTGACTTCAGCCTGTTGGGCGATGTCGGACAGTCGAGCGCGCATGTGCGGCACTTTAGCCCAACGGCAAAGTCTTGCGTACACTTCTGCAAGCCCTTCCATTCTCTGCAACCTCTTGCTAACGTCCCCGCAACATGCGAGAGCAGCGGCGCAGCATCTCGGCGCCGGTCAGCAAGAACTTTCAGAGGTTTCCACTGGCGGGCCGCCCTTCCCCCGGCGGGCCGCCATGACGACAGGAGTACCGATGCGCATCCGTACCGCGGGTGTGGTCGCCGTCCTCGGCCTGGCGCTCGCCGCCTCCGGCTGTGGTGACAGCGGCAGCGACGACAAGCCGGCCGCCGGCGAGTCCAAGGCGACCGGCGGCAAGCTGGTCATCTGGGCCGACGACAAGCGCACGGCCGCCCTCAAGCCGTTCGCCGAGGAGTTCGGCAAGGAGAACGGCGTGACCGTCGAGGTCCAGGCCGTCTCCAAGGACCTGCAGACCAACTTCGTCACCGCCTCGCAGCAGGGCAGCGGCCCGGACGTCGTGGTCGGCGCGCACGACTGGATCGGCAACCTGGTCCAGAACGGCGCCATCGACCCGGTGCAGCTCGCGGCCGAGCAGAAGTCCGGCTTCAACGAGACCGCGATCAAGGCCGTCACGTTCAACGGCCAGCTCTACGGCGTGCCCTACGCCACCGAGAACGTCGCGCTGATCCGCAACACCGAGCTGGCCCCCGAGGCGCCGAAGACGATCGAGGACCTGGTCGCCACCGGCAAGAAGCTCAAGGCCGAGAAGAAGGCCAGCGAGATCCTCTGCCTGCAGTCCGGCCAGAACGGCGACGCGTACCACATCTACCCGCTCTACACCTCGGGCGGCGGCTACCTGTTCGGCACCGCGGCGAACGGCGACTACGACCCGAAGGACCTGGGCGTGGGCAAGCCGGAGTCGATCGCTGCCTTCCAGAAGATCGCCAAGCTGGGTGAGAAGGGCGAGGGTGCGCTGAAGCGCTCCATCACCGGCGAGAACTCCATCGCCACCTTCACCGGCAAGAAGTGCGCGTTCCTGGTCTCCGGCCCGTGGGCGGTGGCCGACGCCAAGAAGGCCAACATCTCCTACGACATCTCCCCGGTCCCCGGCTTCGCCGGTGGCAAGGAGGCCCAGCCGTTCGTGGGCGTCCAGGCGTTCTACGTGGCCGCGAAGGGCAAGAACAAGGCCCTGGCCCAGGAGTTCGTCACCAACTACGTGACCAAGCCCGAGCTGGCCGTCGCGCTGTACAAGGCCGAGCCGCGCCCGCCGGCGCTGACCGCCGCCTTCGACCAGGTCAAGGGCGAGGACCCGGACCTGGCCAAGTTCTCCGAGGCCGGTAAGAACGGCCAGGTCCTCCCGGCGATCCCGGCCATGGCCGCGATCTGGGACCCGTTCGGCAAGGCGGAGGCCGCCATCATCGGTGGCGCCGACCCGGCCAAGACGATCACGGCCGCCGGCAAGACCATCCAGGGTCAGATCAAGTAATGAGCGCGCCGCTGTCCGGCCCGGGGTCTGCACCGCAGGCCCCGGGCCGGGAGCCCGTACGCCGTGGGCTCCCGCGCACGTCCCGTACCGCGCGGCAACACGCGCCGATCACCGCGACCGGCCTCGTCGTCAAGGTGGTCCTGCTCGGCCTGGTGGCCGGGATCGCGATCTGGGCGGCCTTCCCGCTCATCGAGGCCGAGCACTGGCTCGCGCTGGGCGTCCTGGCGGTCACCACCGCCGGCCTGTTCTACCTCTACCTGAGCCGTCGGCACATCCCGGCCAAGTACCTGGTCCCCGGCACGCTCTTCCTGATCGCGTTCCAGATCTTCCCGGTGCTCTACACCGCGAGCACCGCGTTCACGAACTTCGGCGACGGCCACCGCGGCAGCAAGGACGACGCGATCGTCGCCGTGCAGACCTCCTCGGTGAAGCAGGTGCCCGGCTCGACCGAGTACAACCTCACCATCGCCACCGAGGGCGACCCGGCGACGGGTGATCTGGTCTTCCTGCTCAGCGACCCGAAGACCAAGGAGGTCTACGCCGGCGACGCGGACGGGCTGCGCAAGCTCGACGCCGCCGACGTCGAGCTGAGCAGCCTCAGCGGCAAGATCACCGCCGCGGACGGCTACACCCTGCTGAACATCGGGCAGGCCAGCAGCCGCAGCGACGCCGTCACCGCGCTCGTCGTGCCCACCGACGAGGGCGCCATCCGCTCCAACGGCCTGACCCGGGCCTACGAGGGCAAGGCGATCCGGGCGTACGACGCCGCGTGCGACTGCGTCAAGGACAGCGAGACCGGCAAGACGTGGACCGCCGACGAGAAGTCCGGCTCCTTCGTCGCCGCCGACGGCGAGCGCCTCGCCCAGGGCTGGAAGGTCGACGTCGGGCTGAAGAACTTCAGCACCGTGCTGACCGACCCGAACATCTCCGGCCCGTTCTTCGGCACGCTGGCCTGGAACTTCGCGTTCGCGATCGGCTCCACCGGCCTGACGTTCCTGCTCGGCATGGCGATCGCGCTCGCGCTGCACTCACCCCGGATGCGCGGCACCAACTTCTACCGGATCCTGCTGATCCTGCCGTACGCCATGCCGTCGTTCGCCATGCTGCTGATCTGGCGGGACATGTTCAACACCGACTTCGGCCTGCTCAACAACCTGTTCGGGCTGAACGTCGACTGGTTCGGCGGCAACTGGTCGGCCCGGATCGCGGTGCTGCTGGTGCAGCTGTGGCTCGGCTACCCGTACATGTTCCTGGTGGCCACCGGCGCGTTGCAGGCCATCCCGCGGGAGCTGACCGAGGCCACCTCGGTCGACGGCGCGTCACCCTGGCAGTCGTTCCGCGCGGTCACCCTGCCGCTGCTGCTGGTGGCGCTCTCGCCGCTGCTGATCGCGTCGTTCGCGTTCAACTTCAACAACGTCAACGCGATCCTGTTCACCACCGAGGGCGGCCCGTTCGCGCCGGACAACCCGCGTAACGGCGCCACCGACCTGCTGATCACCTACACGTACCGGCTCGCGTTCGGCGCGCAGGGCGCCGAGTTCGGCCTGGCCGCCACCGTCTCGATCTTCATCTTCGCGATCGTGGCGACGGTGTCGGCGATCAGCTTCCGGCGGACCCGCAAGCAGGAGGAGGTGTACTCGTGACCACCATCGCGGAGACGCCCGCACCCACTGCGACCCGTAAGCCGGCCCGCCGCTCGCGTGGCCGCTGGTTCGCCCAGGTGGGCTGGCGGCACCTGGTCGGGGTGCTGGCGGTGGCGTTCAGCCTCTTCCCGATCCTGTTCGTGATCTCGGCGGCGTTCAACCCGCTCGGCACGCTCTCCTCCACCGAGCTGCTGCCGACCGGGGCGTCGCTGGAGAACTTCACGAACCTGTTCGACAACACCGCGTTCGGCCACTGGTTCCTCAACTCGCTGCTGCTGGCGGGCGTGGCCAGCTTCGCGTCGATCTTCCTGTCGTCGCTCGCGGCGTACGTGTTCTCCCGGATGCGTTTCGCCGGGCGCCGGGTCGGCCTGCTCGCGTTGCTGCTGATCCAGATGTTCCCGCAGTTCCTGGCGATCGTGGCGATCTTCCTGATCTTCACCACGCTCACCGACCTCTACCCGTCGATCGGGTTCAACACCCCGTGGGGCCTGTTCCTGCTCTACATGGGTGGCGCGCTCGGCGCGAACACCTGGCTGATGAAGGGCTTCTTCGACACGCTGCCGAAGGAGCTGGACGAGTCGGCGACCATGGACGGCGCGTCGCACGTGCAGGTCTTCTTCCGGATCATGCTGCCGCTGGTGGCGCCGATCCTGGCGGTGACCGGCCTGCTCGCGTTCATCGGATCGATCAACGAGTTCATCATCGCCAACGTGTTCCTCACCGAACCCGAGGCGAAGACCCTCGCGGTCGGCATGTACGGCCTGGTGGCCGGCGAGCGCAACAACAACTTCGGGATGTTCGCGGCGGGCACGCTGCTCACCGCGATCCCGACGGTGCTGGTGTTCCAACTGCTCCAGCGCTACATCGTCTCCGGACTCACCTCCGGAGCGGTAAAGGGCTGAGCCTCCTCGGCTCACGCTGCGGCAAGGGCGTCGTGTCGGCGTACACCGGAGCGGTTCTCGGGCGGACCGCCGCGGTCGGGTGAACCGGCCGCGGCGGGTGCCCGCCCCCTCTCCCTGTCGGTACGACGCGAAAGGCAGCACCATGTCCCTTCAGCCGCACCACGACGGCTCCGCCACCTACGTCCCGGAGCAGGAGCCCGCGCTCGGGCAGACCGTGCCGGTCTTCGTCCGGGTACCGGCCGGAACCGGCGTCTCCCAGGTACACGTGCGCACCACCGGCGACGGTGAACCCCGCTTCGCCGAGGCACGGGTCGACCGCACCGACGGCGACGACGTGTGGTGGCGGGCCGACGTCGAGGTCCGCAACCCGGTCAGCAACTACCGCTTCCTGCTCGACGGCGAACGCGGCACCCGCTGGCTCAACGCGGCCGGGCTGTCCGGCCACGACGTGCCGGACAACGGCGACTTCAAGCTGGTCAGCTACGCCCCGCCGCCGGCCTGGGCGCGGGACGCGGTGATCTACCAGATCTTCCCGGACCGGTTCGCCCGCTCGGCCGCCGCCGACGGCCGGACCGTGCCGGACTGGGCCATCGGATGCGACTGGGACACCCCGGTCGTCGGCCGCGGCCCGGAGACGCCCCGCCAGTTCTACGGCGGCGACCTCGACGGCGTCACCGAGCACCTGGACCACCTGGACCGGCTCGGCGTCAACACCGTCTATCTCACGCCGGTCTTTCCGGCGCGCTCCAACCACAGGTACGACGCGTCGAGCTTCGACACCGTCGACCCGCTGCTCGGCGGCGACGCGGCGCTGGCCCGGCTCGCCGACGCGGTGCACGCCCGGGGCTGGCGGCTGCTCGGCGACATCACCAGCAACCACACCGGCGACGCCCACGACTGGTTCACCGCCGCCGTCTCCGACGTCAACGCGCCGGAACGCGAGCTGTACTACTTCGACCTGCCCGGCTCGGACTACGAGTCGTGGAACGGGGTGAAGTCGCTGCCGAAGCTGAACTGGGGCAGCGCGGAACTGCGCCGCCGGTTCGCCACCGCCGAGGACTCGCTGCTGCGCCGCTGGCTGCGCCCGCCGTACGGGCTGGACGGCTGGCGGGTCGACGTGGCGAACATGACCGGGCGGCGGGGTGCGGACGCGTACACCCACGAGGTGGCGCGGCTGCTGCGCGAGGTGGTCGCCGAAACCCGCCCCGACGGGCTGCTGCTCGCCGAGCACGGCCACGACCACACCGGTGACCTGGACCGCGACGGCTGGCACGGGACGATGAACTACGTCGGCTTCACCGACCCGGTCTGGTCCTGGCTGCGCCACGGCGACGACCCGGTGCCGAACTTCCTCGGCACCCCGGGCGGGGTACGGCGGCGCGACGCGGGCGCGGTGCTCGCCACCATGAACACCTACCGGTCGCTGGTGTCGTGGCGCTCGTACACGCACTCGTGGCAGCTGCTCGGCTCGCACGACTCGGCCCGGATCCGCACCGTGGTCGGCGACGCGGCCCGGCAGGAGGTGGCGGCCGGACTGCTCGCCACCATGCCCGGCACGCCAGTGGTCTTCGCCGGGGACGAGCTGGGCCTGACCGGTACGAACGGGGAGGGCTCGCGTACCCCGATGCCGTGGCACCGGCCGGAGAGCTGGGACCGGCGCACGTTCGAGGCGTACCGGTCGTTGCTGACGCTGCGCCGCGACGAGCCGGCGCTGCGGCACGGCGGCCTGCGGTGGGTGCACGCGGACGCGGACACGCTGGTCTTCCTGCGCGAGGCGCCCACGTCGACGGTGCTGGTGCTGGCGAGGCGAGCCGCAGGCACCCCGGTCCACCTGACCGGCGTGGGAGCCGGAGAGAACGTCTACGGCGACGCCCCCGCCCTCCACCCCGACGCCGAGGGCGCGGTAACGCTCCCTGCGGACGGCCCCACCTTCCAGGTCTGGCGCCTGCGCTGATCCCGCGCCCCCGCCCCGTCGATCTTGCGGTTTCGGCCCGTGTCGTGCGGCTTTCGTCCCTTATGTCGGGGCGGAGACTGCAAGATCGCGGGGAGGGGGGTCACGGTATGACGGCAGGTCGGCGGGGTGACTACTACGTTGCGTCGTTGGTGAGGGAGGATGGGGCGCGTGGAAGCTCTTCGACTGATTCTTCTCTACGTCCATCTGATCGGGTTCGCGCTGCTGCTCGGTGGTGGGATCGCCCAGTACGTCACCGGCCGGCTGCGGATCAACGCCGCCATGCTCTGGGGCGCGATCATCCAGGTCCTCACCGGCATCGGGCTGTCCGCTCCGCTGCGCGACGGGGACGAGCCGGCCCCGGCGAAACTTGTTACCAAGTTGGTGCTCGCGCTGCTCATCTTCGTCATGGTCTTCTTCTCCCGTAAGCGGGAGACCGTCAACCGTGGCCATTTCCTCGCGATCGTCGGGTTGACGCTGGTCAACGCAGCCGTCGCGGTGTTCTGGCGTTAGTTCGCCAGCAGTCGGGGAAGCTCGGGAAAACGGACGTTCGCGACACCTACCGCGCACGCCCACCGGCCGGATAGTGACCTGCCCCACCCAAGGGTTACGCCGGGGTAACGGACGCTCAACAGTCGTGCACGATTGGCGGCCGGTGGGTGGGCGCGGGCGTACGCTCCCGTCCGTAACGTGGGACGCCGGCGGCACACCGCAGGCCGGCGAAGGGCTGTGCACCGCGCACGACGCGGTGCGCAAGGGGAAGGAGACGTCTTGCGCTCTGTGCGTGGGATGCGGATCGCCTCCGCCATCGTGGCGGGTGGACTCGTGCTGGGCGCTGCCGCGTGTGGTGAGGCTCCGGACGACGACAACAACGCCGGCGGCGACGGTGGCAAGAAGTTCAGCGCCTGCATGGTGACCGACGTCGGCGGCATCGACGACAAGTCCTTCAACGCCTCGGCCTGGAAGGGCCTGCAGCAGGCGCAGAAGGAGAACGACAAGATCGAGATCAAGAACGTCCAGTCGAAGGCCGAGGCGGACTACGAGGTCAACCTGACCGGGTTCGTCAACCAGAAGTGCGACTTCATCCTGGCCGTCGGTGGCCTGATGTCGGACGCCACCAAGGCGGCGGCTGAGAAGAACCCGAACCAGCAGTTCGGCATCGTCGACGCCAACCCGGGCGTGTCGAACGTCTACCCGATGCAGTTCGACACCGCGCAGGCCGGGTTCCAGGCCGGCTACCTGGCCGCCGGGATGAGCAAGACCGGCAAGGTCGGCACCTACGGTGGCCTGCCGATCCCGCCGGTCACCATCTTCATGGACGGCTTCGCCGACGGCGTCGCGTACTACAACAAGGCCAAGAGCAAGAACGTCCAGGTCCTGGGCTGGGACAAGGCCGCCCAGAAGGGCTCCTTCGCCAACTCGTTCGAGAAGCAGGACGAGGGTAAGAAGGTCTCCGACGCGCTCGTCGCGCAGGGCGCCGACATCGTGATGCCGGTCGCCGGTGGCGCCGGTCTCGGCACCACCTCCGCGGCCAAGGCCTCGGGCGGCAAGTACTCGGTCGTCTGGGTCGACATCGACGGCTGCGAGAGCACCCCGGACTGCTCGGCGATCCTGACCACGGTCGTCAAGAACATCCCGGAGGCCGTCAAGGAGGCCGTGCTGAAGGCCGCCGGTGGCGAGAAGCTGCAGTCCACCCCGGGCTTCGTGGGCACGCTCGCGAACACCGGCGTCTCGATCGCCCCGTACCACGACTTCGAGAGCAAGGTCCCGGCGGACCTGAAGGCCGAGGTCGACAAGATCAAGGCGGA
This sequence comes from Micromonospora sp. ATLC20, assembly GCF_057196585.1. Taxonomy (NCBI): domain Bacteria; kingdom Bacillati; phylum Actinomycetota; class Actinomycetes; order Micromonosporales; family Micromonosporaceae; genus Micromonospora; species Micromonospora sp. ATLC20. The sequence goes on along the minus strand of NZ_JBXUOV010000043.1, from coordinate 7,963 downwards.
CATCGCCGCCGGCACCATCACCGTCACCTCGAAGGCCCAGCCGACCAAGTGACAGTCCCGCCGGCCGCCGCGGTGCGATCATCGGCAGCGGGGGCCGGCGGACACCAGGTTTGACGATCCGGCCGTCCCGGCGCAACGGGGAAGGTACCCCCGGCGCCGGGGCGGCCGATCAGCTTGACTCCCCCCGACATCCCCACCCGGCGTGGTGGCGGCGCGGCAGGTCGCTACGCTGCACCATCGCTCGCACTCCAGGAGGTTGCGCTGAGACTCGAACTGCGCGGCATCACCAAACGGTTCGGTGATCTGGTCGCCAACGACCACATCGACCTGACGGTGGAGCCTGGAGAGATCCACGCCCTGGTCGGCGAGAACGGCGCCGGCAAGTCGACCCTGATGAACGTGCTCTACGGCCTCTACCAGCCGGACGAGGGCGAGATCCTGGTCGACGGCAAGCCGCTGAAGCTGAAGGGCCCGTCGGACGCGATCGCCGCCGGGATCGGGATGGTGCACCAGCACTTCATGCTGGTGCCGGTCTTCACCGTGGCCGAGAACGTGATGCTCGGCGCCGAGCAGGTCAAGGGGCCCTTCGCCGGGATCCTCGACCGGCGGCGGGCCCGGCGCGAGGTCGCCGAGGTCTCCGAGCGGTACAACCTGCGGGTCGACCCGGACGCGGTGATCGAGGACCTGCCGGTCGGCATCCAGCAGCGGGTGGAGATCGTCAAGGCCCTCACCCGCGACGTCGACCTGCTGATCCTCGACGAGCCCACGGCCGTGCTCACGCCGCAGGAGACCGAGGAACTGCTCACGGTCATGCGGTCGCTCAAGGCCGCCGGTAAGTCGCTCGTGTTCATCACCCACAAGCTGGGCGAGGTGAAGGCGATCGCCGACCGGATCACGGTGATCCGGCGCGGGAAGACAGTCGGCACCGCCGAGCCGAGCGCCAGCCGGGACGAGCTGGCCGCGCTGATGGTGGGACGCAGCGTCCGGCTGACCGTGGACAAGAAGCCGGCCACCCCCGGCAAGCCGGTCCTGGAGGTCGCCGGCCTGGTCGTGGACGACGACCGGCAGGTACGCGCGGTCGACGGTGTCGACCTGACCGTGCACGCCGGCGAGGTGCTCGGCGTCGCGGGCGTGCAGGGCAACGGCCAGACCGAGCTGATCGAGGCGATCATGGGCCTGCGCCCGGTGCTCGCCGGCACGATCACCCTCGACGGCCAGCCGACGCACGGCTGGTCGACCAAGAAGGTGCTCCGCGCCGGCGTCGGCTACGTGCCGGAGGACCGCAGCGTGGACGGCCTGGTCAAGGAGTTCTCCGTGGCGGAGAACCTGGTGCTTGACATCTACGACCGGCCGCCGTTCGGCAAGGGCCTGTCGCTCAAGCCCGAGGCCATCGCGAAGTCGGCGCGGGAGCGGATCGAGCAGTTCGACGTCCGTACCTCCTCGGCCGACGCGGCGGTCGGCACGCTCTCCGGCGGCAACCAGCAGAAGGTGATCGTGGCCCGGGAGCTGTCCCGGCCGCTGAAGCTCTTCATCGCCGCCCAGCCCACCCGGGGCGTGGACGTGGGCTCGATCGAGTTCATCCACAGCCGGGTGATCCGCGAGCGGGACATCGGCACCGCGGTCATGGTGGTCTCCAGCGAACTGGACGAGGTGATCGGCCTGGCCGACCGGATCGCGGTCATGTACCGCGGCCGGATCATCGGGATCGTCGGCCCGGACACCCCGCGCGAGGAGATCGGCCTGCTGATGGCCGGCATCACCCCGGACGCCGCCACCCCGGACGCCGCCACCCCGGACGCCGCCACCGCGACCGAGGACGGCCCTGGCAACGAGGACGAGGCATGACCAACCCGAACCCCGTCTCGGGCTCGCCGGACAAGGAGCCGGCGACCGAGGCGCAGGAGTCGCTGAGCGAGGCGCGGGCGACGCCGACGCAGCCGGCCGGTGACACCGAGCAGACGGTGCCCGCCACCGCGACCGCGAAGAAGCCGGCCCCGGCCGGAGAAGCCCGTCCGAGCATGGGCCGGATGTTCCTGGAAAACCTCTGGGCGGCGAACACGTTCACCGTGACGGTGCTCGCGGTGCTGCTGGCCATGGTGGTCGGCGCGGTGCTGATCATCGTGTCCGACCCCGAGGTGCTCGCCACCTACAGCTACATCACGGCTCGCCCCACCGATGCGCTGAACGCCAGCTGGACGGTGGTCAGTGAGGCGTACGCGAACCTGTTCAAGGGCGCGATCTTCGACCCGGACGCGGTCGGCTTCACCGCCGCCCTGAGCCCGATCTCGGAGACGCTCACCTACGCCGCGCCGCTCGTCTTCACCGGCCTGTCGGTGGCGCTGGCCTTCCGCGGCGGCCTGTTCAACATCGGCGCCCAGGGCCAGGCCACGATCGCCGTCATCCTGGCCGCCGTGGCCGGCTTCGCGCTGCCGCTGCCGCCCGTCGTGCACCTGCTGGTGGCGCTGATCGCCGGCGCGCTCGGCGGCGCGCTCTGGGGCTTCATCCCCGGCATCCTCAAGGCACGGGCCGGCGCGCACGAGGTGATCAACACGATCATGCTCAACTACGTGGCGGTCTACTTCCTGTCCTGGATCATCGTCCAGAACGGGGTGCAGAACCCGAACCGGGCGGACGCGATCAGCAAGCCGGTCGAGTCCACCGCACAGCTGCCCCGCCTGCTCGGCGACGACCTGCGGGTGCACGCCGGCATCCTGCTCGCGGTGGCGGCCACCTGGTTCATCGCCTGGCTGCTCAACCGCTCCACGCTCGGCTTCGAGCTGCGGGCCGTGGGCGCGAACCCGGACGCGGCCCGGACCGCCGGCATCAGCGTCACCAAGACGTACGTGCTGGTGATGGTCTTCGCGGGCATGCTGGCCGGTCTCGGCGGCTCGACCATGGTGCTCGGCACCACCGCCACCGCGCTGACCCCGCTGGTGATCGCGCAGATCGGCTTCGACGGCATCCTGGTCGCGCTGCTCGGCCGCGTGAAGCCGTGGGGCGTGCTGCTGGCCGCGCTGCTGTTCGGCGCGCTCCAGGCCGGCGGCAACCGGATGCAGTCGTACTCCGGCATCTCGCTGGAACTGGTCACCGTGCTCCAGGCGCTCATCGTCATCTTCATCGCCGCGCCTGCCCTGGTGAAGACGATCTTCCAGCTCCGGGCGGCCCGCGCCGCCCGGTTGCAGACGAGCCTCGCGAAGGGCTGGTGAGCATGTCCACCACCGCTGTCCCCGAGGTCGCCGTTACCGCGGTCGACGAGGGTTTCTGGACCCGTAACCGGAAGATCGGCGCGGTCCTGCTGGCGCTCGGTGTGCTCGCGGCGGTGCTGTTCGGTGCGCTCGCGACCGACCAGCACGCGCGGTTCACGCTCAGCGAGACCGAGGGCGGGGCCGCCCTGGAGATCAACGGTACGGTCGGCGCGATCCTGTTCGGGCTGATCACCGCCGCGGCCGGAGGCGCGCTGCTGGCCGGGGTGCCGAAGCGCTGGTTCACGCTGCTGCTCGGCGCCGGGCTGGTCGCCTTCGTGCTGAGCTTCCTGTGCTGGCAGGTCTCGGCCGCGCCCGAGGGCCGCAACTTCATGCCGCTGGTGAACGTCGTCCGCGGCACGTTCATCCTGGCCCTGCCGCTGATCTTCGGCGCGCTCGCCGGTGTGCTCTGCGAGCGTTCCGGCGTGGTGAACGTGGCGATCGAGGGCCAGCTCCTGATGGGCGCCTTCTCCGGTGCGCTGTTCGGCAGCATGTCCGGCAGCGTCTGGGTGGGCCTGGTGGCCGCCGCCATCGGTGGCGCGTTCATCTCGTTCCTGCTGGCCGTGTTCTCCATCCGCTACCTGGTCGACCAGGTGGTCATGGGCATCGTGCTCAACCTGCTGGCGGTCGGCATCACCGGCTTCCTGTACGAGCGGCTGATGCAGACCGACGCGGCGAAGTACAACAGCGCCCCCCGGTTCGGCAACTGGGAGATTCCGCTGCTGTCCGACATCCCGCTGCTCGGCCCGGCGCTGTTCCGGGGCAACATCTTCCTCTACGTCGGCCTGCTGCTGGTGCTCGTCATCCACCTGGCGCTGTTCCGTACCCGGTGGGGCCTGCGGACCCGCTCGGTCGGCGAGCACCCGACCGCCGCGGACACGCTGGGCGTAAAGGTGCTGCGGCTGCGCTACCGCAACGTGATCCTGGCCGGTCTGGTGGCAGGTGTCGGCGGCGCCTCGTACACGCTGGCGCTCTACTCGTTCACCAAGAACATGATCGGCGGTAAGGGCTTCATCGCCCTGGCCGCGCTGATCTTCGGCCGGTGGAGCCCGACCGGCGCGCTGCTGGCGGCGCTGTTCTTCGGCTTCGCCGACCAGCTCGCCACCTACCTGGGCGCGATCGGCAGCAGCATCCCGAGCCAGTTCCTGGCGATGCTGCCGTACCTGGCGACGATCCTGGCCGTGGCCGGGCTGGTCGGCAAGGTCCGGGCGCCGGCCGCCGACGGCAAGCCGTACATCAAGGGCTGACCGCCCGCCGCGACACCGTGCCCGGCGGGGCGACCCGCCGGGCATCGTCGTCTCCGGCCGCACCCGCGACCGATCGGCGTTGATTGGGCAGAATGGGGGTTGTGATGGAGATCGACTGGGAGCGGCTGCGTACCGCCGCCACCGAGGTCATGCGGCACGCCTACGTGCCGTACTCGAAGTTCCCGGTGGGTGCCGCCGCGCTCGTCGACGACGGCCGGGTCGTGGTCGGCTGCAACGTGGAGAACGCCGGCTACGGCGTCACGCTCTGCGCCGAGTGCGGCGTGGTCTCGCAGCTGCACGCGACCGGCGGTGGCCGGATCGTGGCGCTGTCCTGCGTCGACGCCACCGGTGAGCCGCTGATGCCGTGCGGCAGGTGCCGGCAGCTGCTCTGGGAGCAGGGTGGGCCGGAGTGCCTGGTCGAGGCGAAGGGCGGACCGCTGCGGATGGCGGAGCTGCTGCCGCACGCCTTCGACGTGGCCGACATCGAGGCGGTGACCGGTGAGCATCCGGTGCCTGTGGTGCCGGACCGGCTGGCCGCCTGGCGGGGCCGGGGCACCGTGTTCGTGCACCCGGACCTGTCCGCCGGGCAGCAGGTCTGGACGACGTACTGGGAGCGGTCGTCCGGTGACACCACTGATGCCGAGACCGGCGTGCTGGAGGAGGGCTCGACCTGGGACGACCCGGCCGAGGCGATCGAGTGGGGGCTGGCGCGGACGCCGCGCGTGGTCGTGGTGGACGCTTCGGGGACGATCTTCTGGGCTGGTGAGGGTGAGCCTCCTTCGGAGATTCCGTCCCGTTGGGGTGGTTGAGGTGGGGGAATCGGGCCGACCGTGCCCGGCTCCGGGCAGTCAGGCTTGATCCCTCCGCCGGTCACGGTCGGCCCGATTCCTCGACGGTCACCGTTCGCGGGTCGGTGCGGCCACGCGCGATCAAATTGATTGGATCTTGAGAAGTGAGTGCTTTTACGGCGGTTGACGTCATCCGGGCGAAGCGGGACGGGGGTGTGCTGAGCGACGGGCAGATCGACTGGGTGGTCGACGCGTACACCAAGGGCCTGGTCGCCGACGAACAGATGTCGGCGCTGGCCATGGCGATCCTGCTGCGCGGCATGACCGCGCCGGAGATCGCCCGGTGGACGGCCGCCATGATCGCCAGCGGCGAGCGGCTCGACCTGTCGCCGGTGTCCCGGCCGACCGTCGACAAGCACTCCACCGGCGGCGTCGGTGACAAGATCACCCTGCCGCTGACCCCGCTGGTAGCGGCGTGCGGCGCGGCGGTGCCGCAGCTGTCCGGCCGGGGCCTGGGCCACACCGGCGGCACGCTGGACAAGCTGGAGTCGATCCCGGGCTGGCGGGCAGCGCTCACAAACGACGAGTTCATCGCCCAGCTCCGCGACGTGGGCGCGGTGATCTGCGCGGCCGGCGACGGGCTCGCCCCGGCCGACCGCAAGCTGTACGCGCTGCGCGACGTCACCGGCACCGTCGAGGCGATCCCGCTGATCGCCAGCTCGATCATGAGCAAGAAGATCGCCGAGGGGACCGGCGCGCTGGTGCTCGACGTGAAGGTCGGCTCCGGCGCGTTCATGAAGAACGTCGACGACGCCCGCGAACTGGCCCGCACCATGGTCGAGCTGGGCGGCGCGCACGGCGTCCGGACGGTCGCCCTGCTCACCGACATGTCCACCCCGCTCGGCCTGGCCGTCGGCAACGCGGTCGAGGTGACCGAGTCGGTGGAGGTGCTCGCCGGTGGCGGTCCGGCCGACGTGGTGGAGCTGACGCTGGCGCTGGCCCGGGAGATGCTCGACGCGGCCGGCCTGCCGGACGCCGACCCGGAGGCGGCACTGCGGGACGGCCGGGCGATGGACTCCTGGCGCACGATGATCCGGGCGCAGGGCGGTGACCCGGACGCCCCGATGCCGACGGCGAACGAGGTCGAGCTGTTCACCGCGACCGAGGACGGCTGGGTCGCCGAGATCGACGCGTACGCGATCGGGGTGGCCGCGTGGCGGCTCGGTGCGGGCCGGGCCCGCAAGGAGGACCCGGTGAGCATCCCGGCGGGTGTGGTGCTGCACAAGCGACGCGGTGACCGGGTGCGTGTCGGCGACCCGCTGTTCGAGCTGCGGGCCGAGCACGCCGAGCGGATGCCCGCCGCGCTGGACGAGGCGCGCCGCGCGGTGCGGGTGGCGCCGGACGCGCCGGACGCGACGCCGCTGGTCGTCGAGCGGATCGGCTGACCGGGGACGGCCGTGGTGCCGGCCCGGCGGGAGCCGCTATCCTCCCAGGCCAGGGGGGATCGGCCGGCGACGAGCCGAGGTGAGCAGACAGGGGCTTGACCGTGCGCGTACCCGCTCCCGATCCCCGGGCCGTCCGGGAGGCGAGCCTGGACGAGTTGTCCCGGCTGGGTCTTCCGCTGCCACCGCCGCAGTTCCCGCTGGTGTGGGAGCCGGGCGACGAGATCGAGCTGCGTCCGACCCCGGAGATCGAGGCCCGGATCGCGGTGCTGCACGTGATCCTGGCCCGCTGCTTCGGGATGCCCGCGCAGGCGGCGATGAGCTGGCTGCTGGAGTCGCACCTGGTCGACTCGGTGACGCCGCCGGAGTGGCAGTTCGTGATGGGCGGCCGGGGCGACCACAGGTCGTTCGTGCTGCACCACGACGCGCTGTTCTCGCTGGCCTGGGTGCTCGGGCTGGCAAAGGAACTGGACCCGACGGTGCCGGTGGACGAGCGGCTGGTCGAACGGATGCCGAACCTGGTCGCGGGGGAGACGTTCGGCCAGTGGCGGGCCCGGATCCTGGCCGCGCCGCAGCATCCCGGTGACGCCGCGGCGCTGCTGGACCTGCACTACTGCCTCGACTGGGCGTACCTGGAGACCGAGAAGGCCGGCGGCGCGCTGCCGGGGCTGGTGGACGCCAACGCGATCGGGCAGCGCCGGTGGGCGCTGGAGTGGGCGGTGGTGCTGCGCGGGCCGTACCACGACGAGCCGCCGGGCTGGGAAGAGGTCGACCTCTCCACCTGAGCCGCGTCAGCGCGGGCGGTGCACGCCGAGCCGGACGGAGAGCGTGACCGGCACCGGGTCGGGCAGCGCGGCGATGCGCGCGGCGAGCCGTTGCGGGTCGGCGTGCCAGGCGCTCGGTCCCATCCCGACGAGCGTGGTGACCTCGGCGCGGGTCAGCGCGAGCCGGGCCCGGTGCCCGGTCGCGGACTCCTCGGCGAAGTGGGCGCCGAGGCTGCCGGCGACCCGGTCGGCCTTGTCCGGGTCCACCCGCAGCAGGTCCAGCGCGTCGACGAGTTCGGTCAGGTGGTCGGCGGCCGGGGTGACCACCAGCAGCGCGCCGCCCGGGTCGAGCACCCGGTGGAACTCCGGGCCGTTGCGCGGCGCGAACACGTTCAGCAGTACGGCGGTGGACCGGTCGGCCAGGGGCAGCCGCTGCCAGGTGTCGGCCAGCGCGGCGGCGGCCCGCGGGTGCGCCCGGGC